>CATPBN010000028.1 GCA_955652635.1 uncultured Gemmatimonadaceae bacterium | reverse complement strand
GAATCAGCTGGATCCGCTTTCGCCCACGGCACAGGCGGCAGCGGGTCCGATTGGTCGCCAAATGACGCGAATGCGCTGGTCAGCTGAGCGTCCCTGCTCGCGAGAGCGTACGCGCTGACCGAAGAAGGTGATGAAGGCTGACTGGTGGGATACTTGGCAACTCCGAATCCAGCCGAGGAGATTATTGCTGCTGCTGTGAGTATCGTTCTCATTGTCATTGAAGTAGTCTCAACTGCCGCGCTGCGATCCCGCGGGAATCGCGGTGCGCAGCCTCGTCATTACATGGTCCTGCTGTAGAGTCTTCTCGATCAGCTCTCGATCCTGCGGCGTGCTTCCGGGCGATAGCTGGACGATCTGCACGAGCACGAGCTCGAGATCTTCCAGCAGCGGACGACGCTGGGGATCGTTTGCGACGGGAGAATCCAGTAATAGACGGGTGTTGCTCAGGAGCTCGCGCGCCCATGATCCGAGCTGCGCGTCCATTTGCTGATCTGCGGTCGAGCGCGTTCTGAACGAAGTAAGAAGCGCTTCAGCTTCGCTCAGGTGACGCACCGCGGTAAGCTGATACGCCGACGAGGAGGCGGAATTCGATGACGGCGGCACAGCTGCGGCGCCCGCTCCGTAGGCTACGCTAACGTTCTCCTGCTGAAGCCCGAGTTTCGCGGGTGCGGTCGCCCTCGTCGCCGTGTTGGGCTGCTCGCTCCCCGACCCGGTCGAGGGGACGTTGGGATTGGTCTCACCTGCCGTCGTATTCGATCCATTCGCGGCCGACGAAGGTTGTGGACTCATGGTTTGGGGAACCCCTGTAGCCACCTTACCAGGATTGGCAGTTGAAGCGCTCCAGCGCCCAAGGCCTATGCCCGTGGCGAGAAGCAGAACGGCCGCGGCAGCCGCGCCCACCCAGATCTTCGAGCCGAATCTCCGCTCGGAAGGCTCTCTCACCGAGCCACCGCCGTATACCACTCGCGGACCGGCCGAACGCTTGGCCTGGATCGCGCTCCACATCTCCTCGCGGGGCGCGCGGGCAGGCGGAACGTTGTAGCTCTGCGCCGCGTTCTTCAGGAAATCTTCGAATTTGTCTTCAGTCATGACATCCACTCCGGTGCAAAATCGGCCAGTGCGACGCGCAGCTTGCTACGTGCCTGAAAGAGATGGGACTTCGACGTTCCGATCGGAATGTTGAGCGTTCCGCTGATCTCATCGTGCGTGTAGCCCTCTATGTCGTGCATCACGAATACCGTCCTGTATTTGTCCGACAGTGAGTCGATAGCCCTCGCCATCCTCTCCTTGAGATCCGGCTCCGCTTCCACCGGCGGGGCCCCGACCGTCAGTCCCTCTTCCATCGGCGCTTCACGAGTCTTGATCCGCTTGGTCTTTCGAAGTCCGTTGAGCGCCACCGAGACTCCAATCGAATGCAGCCACGTCGAGAGCGACGATTCGCCGCGAAAGCTTCCAATCTTTTCGAACGCCCGGATGAACGTTGCCTGTGTGAAATCGCGTGCAAGCTCGTCGTCACCTGCAAGACGAAATGTCAGTCGGAAAATGCGATCGACGTATGTCTCGTATAGCTCGCGTTCGGCGGCAGCCTCGCCAGCAACCACCCGTGCGATCAGTTCGATATCGGTCACCGAGCTCCGAAACTCGTTGGCAGCCAGCTCCATTGTCGACCTTCTGACAACCGTCCGGTGGAAAGGGTTGAGAATTGGTGCAGCGCCCCCCAAACTCAGCTCGTGAGACCACTTCTTGTGTCCCTATAATGACAAACCCCTCGACTTTCGTGAGGGGTTCGTCAACTCTCGATGTCTCGCTGCCGCCTATTTGCGTCCGAGCAGGCGATCCCAAGCCCCTCCGGCCAGACCGAGCGCGTATTCAGCCCACCATCTCCCGGCCGGCGGGCCTCCGCCACAAGTACCGTCCGACTCTCCCGGAGTCTTGACCCAGAGAAACGCATCGACGAGCGGATTCCCCGTGTGTGTGGTGGGAGCGGGACCCACGCGCTGGCCGGTGGGATTGCACCAATTGCCGGCGCTGGTCGCGCCCTGTCCGTTGCGACTGGTGTCGATGATAAAGTGCTTGCCGCCGACTCTCTTCGAGACTTCTGTCCCGTAGGCGATGTTCACCGAGTTGGCGAGGAAGTTGGAGATGTTCAGGCTGAAGCCATCCGCATCCGCGATTCCCGCCCGGTTTAAGCGCTTCGCGATTTCCGGAGGCGCAACCCAGCGCGCGTGGCCAGCATCAATGTAAACGGCGGCGCCGTGTGCCTTGAGCACCCGAACCGCATCGTGAATGAGATTGAGCCTTTGCTCTTGGAGAGGCGCGCTGAGGCAGCTCATCCCGGCCAGTGCGTCGGGCTCGAGAATGACGACCGCTCCGCGATTGCCGAGTCCGTTGGCAAAATCCCGAATCCAGGCTTTGTACGCGTTGCTGCCGTTTGCTCCACCGGCCGAATACTGCCCGCAGTCTCGACCGGGAATGTTGTATGCGACAAAAACAGGGAGCGCTCTCGACCCGGTGATCCGAGACACCGCGTCCGCAACGTCGCGGCCAATATCCAGGTTCCAGCCACCGAGCCACTGCGCCACCGGCTGCTCGGCGATCTTGTCCATTAAAGCGGCATCGGAGGGCCGCGACCTTCTCCAGGCATCGGCCTGCCGCTTCGCCGCTGACGCGGGGTCCACATAGAGTCGCGCGCCCGAGAACAGATTGATGAATGCCTGGCTCGCTGTCTGGGCCCCGGCGCGCGCAGGCGCGATCGCGAGTCCGACCGTGAGCAGGCAAAGAGCGATCACCGCTGCATCGACGGGCGGAAAATGCACAAGCAGATTATGTGCGCGCCCACTGTTGCGCGTGTTGAGTGCACGCATCATGAGTACCCGCATACTTCTACGACGAGCGTGTCCAGTAAAAAACACGCCCTCGGCCGGTATATAGTTATTCCTCGAGGCTGGGCGAGAACAACCGCCCGGCCACACGAGTTGATACCCTTCCCGATTCATCTGTTCCCCACGAAACTTGCACTTTCCCGCTGCTACAGAATGAAGCACACGCAGCCCGCGCGCGGCCACTGACCGTGGAGTCACACCCAGATATATCCCACCAGTCTCCATGGAGAT
>CATPBN010000027.1 GCA_955652635.1 uncultured Gemmatimonadaceae bacterium | reverse complement strand
GTGTGATTCTCACGTATCAGTCGTTCTGTAAACTGGTTGAGATCGGACTCCAATACTTCCAATCCACCCCGCTCAAATTGTTCCAGCGATTTCTCTCCGCGCACGAGCCAGAGCGAAGCGCGACGCTTCGAGCCAGCCTCGGTGAGGATCAGAGTGCCGTTCGTGAAGTCGAATGCAGCGAGACCGATCTTGCCCGGTACCGCGCCACCGGCCGGCACCCAGCGCAGTCGCCCGGCAATCATCAGGTGGATGACGAGAAAAAGGTCGTCCTCCAGCTCGACGACGATTCGCTTCCCCATGCGCCGTACTCCGATTACGCGTCTTCCGTGGGCGGCGCTGATGGGCGGGTCAACCGAACGCAGCAGAAAAGGCTTGGGGATGCGCGTTCGCTCGAGCGTCTCACCAACGATTCGTGATTCGAGCGCTTCGATGTAGACTGTTATGTCAGGGAGCTCGGGCATCTACGCGAATACCGCTCTTAGTGAGGTTTGAATTTGCTTATCAAGGTCTTGAAGTATGCCCGTGCCTCTTCGCGATGCCGCGCCGAGATATAGTCCTCGCCGAGACGAGTTGCGCCCTCGATTGCAAAGCCAAACAGGACTGTCGCCAGACTCCACACTTCCCGGTCCCGCAATCCTCGACTCGCGGCCCGCAGGAGCAGTATCGGGTCGGGCAGCCCGAGAATCTCTGTAGCCGACACGGCGCTTTCATCATCGTAAACGAGCCCGGTGATAAACACGACAGGTGCGAACAGCTTAGCGGCCTCGATTGTATCCGCCGATCTCAGCTCGAAATATTCCTTGGGACGCACTTCAGGAAAAAGCGTCGAGAGATGAAACAGCCACTCTGGTTCGTCTACGCCCGGCTCGCGCATCCATTCGCGAAAGGTTTGATAAGACCGTCCGTCTCCGCCGCTGCGCATCGCGAAAGCATTGAGCGCGAAGCTCAGGTAGTTTTCGGCGTACCTTGGCTCCGCGTAAATGATCCCCGTCCTCGAAGGATCGAGGGTCCTCCAGAGGCGGGACCGATAACTCGCCCAATCGGTTGATTTGCCTGCGTAGTAGCGCGAATTCGCAAACAGCGCGGTGACGATGGGGGCAAGATCGTTGAGAAGGCGCCACCTGAATTGAGGATCTTCTCCCCGCTCGAGATTGACCTGGAGCGCGGCGGTCTGTCGCATCATCCGGACACCCGATGGCCCAATCGATTCGAAGTAGCGAGTCATTCGCTCATAACGATCGCGGTGCAACTGGAGTGGAACCGCGTCGATGTCGTTGTACGGATCAACTCCGCGTGCAAGCAACTCTATGCCTTCAGTTGCCATCGCGACCTCGAGCATCGCGATGAGAGCCTGGGTCGAGTCTATCACGGACGAAGCGGTCGCGTGCGGGGTGCTGCTGATCTCGATCTGACCGCCTGGCTCGAACGAGATGCGGGTGCCATCGGGGAGCTTCCACGACGGAGGGTCGTTCTCGACTGATTCTTCCAGCCACCCGTCGCGCTGTCCGAGCCGGGAGATTATGCCCGCGGTAGACGTTCCTGCCGCGTTCCCAGCCAAGGCAGGTCTTCTGGTTGCCGCGTGAATGGGAATGAGCTCGATCTCCACGCCAACTGCGCGCGGAGTCTTCGATTTCACAGGTGAGAACAAGCGCTGCCGGACGTCATCCAGCAGCTTTGCCTCTGAGAGACTCACAGTGCTGTCTCAGTCCTCCGCGCGAGCGAGGGCGAGGGCGAAAGCGCCATCGTCCGCCGGCATCCATTTCTCCATCGAGAGTCCGGACGCCTGGAGAATATCCTCAAGAGTTGCGCGATCGTACTTGTAGCTCAGCTCCGTGCGGATCGTCTCGCCTTCCTTGAAGCTCACTTCGCCAATCTCGGGAATAACGATCGTGTGCGCCTTGCGGGCCACGAGATGCATCTCGATCCGCCGGTGCTCGCTACTATAAAATGCGCGGTGCTCGAAGTCCTTAAGCGGAAAATCGGCGCCGAGCTCGCGGTTCAGCCTTGCGAGAACGTTAAGATTGAACGCTGCCGTCACGCCGCGCGAATCGTTGTACGCGCGATTTATGATGGCTGGATCCTTCACGAGATCGGCGCCAAGGAGGAATCGATCGGATGGCCCCATGGCGCGGGCGATGTGCGATAGAAGCCGTACCGCCTCCGCGCGCGGAAAGTTGCCGATCGTGCTTCCCAGGAAAACCACCAGCGTCGGACTGGCTACTGGGGGAAGAGCGAATGGCTCCGTGATGTCGGAAACGACTGGTGTGATCCGAACACTGGAGTAGTCCGCCTGCATCTGCTGGGCTGTTGCCTCGAGAAAGTCCTTGCTCACATCGATCGGCACGTAGCATTCGGCGCACCCGCTCTCGCGCATTGCGTCGAGAATGATCCGCGTCTTGGTTGCGCTGCCCGCGCCAAGCTCCACGAGCGAGCACGGGCGAACCGACGCCACGATCTCGGGGATCTTTTTCTCGAGCAGAAGACGCTCGGCACGCGTGAGGTAATACTCCGGGAGCTGGGTGATCTCCTCGAACAGCTCGGATCCGCGCTCGTCGTAGAAATATTTTGGCGAGAGCTGCTTCGGCATGGTCGTCAGGCCTTGCCGGACGTCGCGCAGCATCTGCTGTCGAGAGCGATGAACGGTGTATGGCGGCGTTTCTCCGACGAGATCGGAGGCGTGTTTCGCCTTCACGCGTCCTGCGCGCAGCGGAAGCCGCTGAAAATCTGCCGTCTGATCGGATAGTCCCAGTTGCGAAACGTGCTTCGAATCGTGCCCGGCCGCGTGGCCCAGGACCCGCCGCGCAGCACCTTGTATTCAGAGCCGAAGAATTCCTCGGAGTATTCCTTGTACGGGAAGCTCTGGAATCCGGGGTAGCCGTTGAAATCGCTCGATGTCCATTCCCATACGTCTCCGATCATCCCGTAACAGCCGATCGGAGAGATGCCGCTGTCGTAGGTGCCGACAGGAGCGACGTCGAACGAAAGCTGGTCGACGTTCGCGTTCGCCGAGCTCGGGTCGGATTCACCCCACGGAAATCTTCGCGCGCTTTGCGTCGAGGGATCCCAGGAGGCGGCGGCCTCCCACTCGAACTCGGTCGGCAGACGTTTGGCGTCCCATTTCGCGAATGCCTCGGCCTCGAAGTAGCAAACGTGACAAACGGGGCGTGTAGCGTCGACGGATCGGGTGATATTCATCGACCGGTTCATCCATCGGTCGCCGTTGCGGCTCCAGTATTTGGGTGCGATCGCGCGCGATTCGGCGAGCCACTTACAACCGGCATCCGACCACAGCTCCTCACGCTGGTAACCCCTGTCCGCCATGAAATCGAGGTATCGCCCGTTCGTCACCGGATTGCGGTCGATGATAAAAGGGCGCAGATCCACTTCGTGAATGGGACGTTCGTTGTCATAAGCCGCGCTTCGATCTCTCGTGCCAATTGTGACGCGACCACCGTCGAAGGCAACCATTCCGCCGGCGCTGATCGGACGCCGGGGGAAGGTTATTGAGAGAGGCGGACTGTAAGGCTCGCCCTTCTTGAGCTGCAGCGTCTGCAGGATGGTCTCGTTGTGCTGATACTCGTGTTGAAGCACCATGTTGTAGACGTATCCGCCCTCGAGGAGCGGGTTGTCGTTGTCCCACTCGAGCCGATCGAGGCGGTCGAGAACGCGAGCGCGTATCTCCTCGAGCCGCGCTATCATCTGCGACAGCGTCGGAAGGGCCAGTGATGCGCGCGTCGCGCGTGGATGCTCAAACGGGTTGTACAGCCCAGGCATCTCCGAAAACTCGATCGGGCCATCCAGATTCTGAGTGAGCCACAGCTCCTCGAAGTGGGCGATGTGACCGACGTCCCAGATGATCGGGCTCATCAAGGGATCATGTTGCCGATGCAGGTCCTCGTCGGAAAGCCCGGAAATCAGCAAGAGCGTTCGATCTCGCGCTTCGGTGAGAAGATGCGCGACGTCGTTCTTGGACGGATGCAGTGGGGCGGCAAGCCGCGATACAATCATAGGGAGGAGGTCAGCGTCAACAATGCAATGATATTGCCGTTACCCTAACTTACCAGGGCGACTGGCCAGCCTGCGTCATAGTGCGCGCCCACGGCTTTCCGATCTTCAATCACCTCAGGGACTTACGGAGCCACTTGATCAAGCGAGTAATGAAGTGGGTAGGAATTGTGTTAGCCAGTTTGGCAGGGATCCTGGCTCTCGCCACGATTGTCGTTTACGCGATCAGCGCGCGCAGAATCTCGAAAACCTATTCCTTCGACGACCCTCCGCTGAACGTCCCCACCGATGCGGCCAGCATAGTCAAGGGCCAGCACTTCGTTCAGGCGATCGGGAAGTGCGCCAACTGTCACGGCGACAATCTGGCCGGCAAGGTTGTGTTCAACGACAAAATCATGGGGCGACTCTATTCCGCGAATCTGACGCGCGGCAAAGGCGGCATTGGAAGCTCATTCACCGACCGCGACTACGTGCGCGCTATCAGGCACGGCGTCTCGACAGACGGCCGACCTCTGCTGTTCATGCCGACCGACGCTTTCTACTACATGAACGACGAAGATCTTGCCAACACCATTGCCTACCTGAAAACAATTCCGGCGGTTGATGCAGTGCTGCCTGCCAAGCGTGTGGGGCCACTCGCGCGCGTGCTCTATCTCTCGACGGGTTTTCCTTGGTTCCCTCAGAGAGAGTCCCGCACGCGGGGCCGCGGCCTCCCGTTGTCGCGGCTGGGGGCACTCGCGAGTACGGGGATTATCTCGCGACGACCGGTGGTTGCAAAAGCTGCCATCTCCAGGATCTCTCGGGAGGTGTTCCCGTTGCCAAGAATCTCTTGAGCGCGGACATCACTCCGGCCGGAATCGGCAAGTGGACGGAAGCTGATTTCGCCAACGCTTTGCATGATGGAATACGTCCCGACGGGCGAATCCTGAGCGCCGTGATGCCCTGGCCCTACACTCGCTTCATGACCGACGACGAGATCCACGCGCTCTGGCTCTACGTGCACTCGGTGGCGCCGAAAAACGTCGGTGGTCAATTGCACTGACGGACTTTCCCGAATAGGTTTTTCGGTCCGACGCGTAACATGGCAAATCCCAGCGAAGTTGCACTGAACCCATCGGGCCGTCACGGTTCCTCGATCGGCTTTTTCGAGCGTGTGCCTGTCGTAGCGGGCACTGCCGTCACGCTCTTGGGCGTCCTCGTCTTTGCAGGCTGGGCTTTCAATTTTCCCATCATCACGGAATGGAAGCCCGGCGGGATCCCGATGATCCCGCTCACCGCGCTGTGTTTCGTACTCGCCGGTGGCTCGCTTATCATCGCCGTGCAGCCCTACCAGAGCCCTACGACGGAGGCGATTCAACAAACGCTCGCCGCTCTCGTTGCCACAACCGCGATCCTCACGTTCTATGAATATCTCCGGGGCAGCGAATCTCAATTCGATCTTCTGCTCTTCGGCAACCGGGTGACGCAGGTAGGCTGGTCTCCGCCTGGACGTATCGCGATCAATAGCGCTGGCAGTCTTCTCCTCTACTCGCTCGCCCTCCTTTTCATTCCGCACGACCGCCGAAAGCGAGACCTGCGAGCGCAAATGTTCGCCACTCCTGCTCTGCTCATCGCGCTCGTCGCGATACTGGGCTATGTCTTCGGCGTGCGGGGGATGTACGCTGTTTCACAGTCGTCAGCGATGGCGCTCCCTACTGCGATTGCGCACTTGATACTTGGTATCGGAATCATTTTCGCAGTCCGTGATCGCGGCGTTCCGGCGCTTCTGATGGACGAAGGTCCGGCTGGAGTTCTCACTCGCAGGCTCCTGCCGGCGGCGCTGCTCGCGCCAATAGCCCTCGGCATCATTCGCCTGGCGGGAGAATCTGCCGGCATGTATGAAACGGAATTCGGCGTATCGCTGTTTGCGGTCGCCAGCATTCTGACTTTCGTCGGACTGGTGTTGTGGTCAGCGCGGGTCCTGCGCAACACCGACAAGGAGAGAGTAGATCTTCTCGCGCTGGAGAAGGAGGCCCGGGCACACGCTGAGCACGCGCGCAGCGAAGCAGAGGTGGCGCGCGCCGAGGCCGAGAGAGCGAACAACAGCAAGACGGATTTTCTGGCGGTTATGTCGCACGAGCTGCGTACGCCGCTCACGGCTATCATGGGATACGAAGAGCTTCTCTCCGACGGAATCACCGGACCAGTAACTGAGCTGCAGCGCCAACAGCTCGGGAGAATCAACGCCAGCGCGCGGCATCTGCTCGGCCTCATCGATGAGATCCTCACGTTTGCGCGCGTCGACATCGGGCGTGAGCGGGTGCGCTGGGAATCGATGTCAGTGAACCACACCTTGCGCGATGCGGCGGCGCTCGTCGAGCCGATGGCGACCGACAAAAGCCTTAGGCTCGTCGTCAAGCTGCTGAACGAGGATCAGTCGATTCAGACCGACGGCACAAAACTGCGGCAGATGCTCGTGAACCTTCTCTCCAACGGAATAAAGTTCACTGAGAAGGGAGAGGTTCTTCTCGGCTGCGCCGTGAGCGACGGCTTGCTCGAGGTCACCATAGCAGACACCGGTGTTGGGATTGCGGCAGAGAACATCGAGTACGTGTTCGAGCCTTTCTGGCAGGCAGAGCAGACGGCGACGAGAAAGACGGGAGGCACCGGGCTCGGCCTCAGCGTGACGAGAAAGCTTGCCAGGCTGCTCGGTGGCGATGTAACGGTCGCGAGCAGATTCGGAGCTGGAACCACATTTCTGTTGACGCTTCCGATGAAGGCTCCCGCCGGCGAATCCATACGCCGTCGCGACACGCCAACTACGCCCACAAGTCCGGTTTACGCGCTAAAGACCTGACTGCGCGACTAGCGCGCGCCGACACTGATGTCGGGCTCTGATGTTACGGGAGCGCCTGCCTCTTCAAGAGGTGCCACAAAATTATAGAGCTTAAGACGCAGACTGCCATGCGGACCGAGCGTCTCATCGTACTCGTAGGATGTGACGGAGCAATTGGCGAGCTCGGCTTTCTTGTCGACCGCGAGCAGCTCGGCCTCCGTCATATGCTCCAGAATGTAGCGCATGCACAGAACCACGACCGCGTGGGACACAACCACCACTCGCTCGCCGCAGTACTCGCGCGAGATCATTTCCGTGACGCTGCGCAAACGAAGGATGACATCGCACCAGCTCTCGCCTCCCGGCGGACGGTGGTAGAATTTGCCGAGC
>CATPBN010000026.1 GCA_955652635.1 uncultured Gemmatimonadaceae bacterium | reverse complement strand
TCCCGTTCGGAGAGACGGACCGGCGCGTGCTTTCAAGGTGCACCAGCGCGTTAGCTGACCATAGAACCTTCTGTAACGCTGCCGGCCCTCTCTCACCGAGAGGGCCGGTTTTTTTTGTCCCCTCGCTACACCCCCAGCAGTACTTCTCATTCCGGAGCAGGACACATGAGTACCACGATCGAGCAGGAGCACGTCGCCGGGCTTGGAACCCGCGCGATTCACGTTGGCCAGGAAAGCGCTGCGCCGGGGACGAACGCGCGCGCCGTCCCCATCTACGCCACCACGAGTTACGTCTTCGACAGCCCGGAGCACGCCGCCAGCTTGTTCGGGCTCCAGCAGTTCGGAAACATCTACACCCGCATCATGAACCCCACCACCGACGCCTTCGAGAGGCGCATCGCGGATCTCGAGGGCGGGGTGGCGGCGATCGCGACGGCGAGCGGCCAGGCGGCGCAAACGCTCGCGCTCCTCAATCTCGCACAGGCAGGCGACTCTATCGTCTCGTCGTCCTCGCTTTACGGGGGCACCTTCACGCTGCTCAAGTACACCCTGGCGCGACTCGGCATCACCACGCGCTTCGTGGATGGAAACGACCCGTCTTCATTCGCGAAGGCGATCGATGAGACTACCAAGGCCGTTTACGTGGAGACGATCGGCAATCCCGGGCTCGATGTGTCCGATCTGCGTGCCGTAGCCGACGTGGCGCACGCGGCGGGAGTGCCACTCGTCGTAGACAACACGTTCGCGACGCCTTTCCTCAATAGACCGATCGAGCACGGCGCCGACATCGTCCTGCATTCGGCGACGAAGTGGATCGGTGGTCACGGCTCCAGCATCGGCGGCGTCGTCGTGGACGGCGGGCGCTTCGACTACACCGCGTCACCGCGCTTCAAGGGATTCTACGTCGATCCGGAGCCCGCATACCATGGACTCTCATTCGGCGGCGTATTCGGGAACTTCAACGGCGCCAACATCGCCTTCGCGATTCGACTGCGGGTGCTCCTCCTCCGCGACATCGGAGCAGCGCTCTCGCCATTCAATTCCTTCCTCTTCATCCAGGGTCTGGAGACGCTCGGGCTCCGCATCAAGCGCCACTCGGAGAACGCGCTCGCGCTCGCCCGATTCCTCGAGGGACATCCGGCTGTGAAGTGGGTGAGTTACCCTGGCCTGCCTTCGCACCCGACCCATGAAACGGCGAAGCGCTACCTGAAGGGCGGCTTCGGTGGCGTGCTCACCTTCGGCGTGCTCGGCGGCGAGGAAGCGGCGAAGAAGGTGATCGCCGCGTCGAAGCTCTTCTCTCTGGTCGCCAACGTCGGCGATGCGAAGAGCCTGATCATCCATCCGTGGAGCACGACGCACCAGCAGCTCGAGCCGGCCGAGCGCGAGGCGGCGGGAGTCACCGCCGACCTGATCCGCCTCTCGGTGGGGATCGAGGACGTTGACGACTTGAGGTACGATCTCGACGCCGCGCTGCGCGGAGCGCTCGGACTGTGACATCTGGCCCTAGTGTCCTCGATGCCGACGCGCCGGAGCACGTGCTACGGCCGTCGCCGTCGGGGACGGGTGAGGGAGGGCCGGCGCGTCATCGACGCGTGCAGCTCCTCGACCGCTTCGAGCTGGAGAGCGGCGAGCTGCTGCGTCATGTGGAGCAGGCCTACTTTCTCGATGGAACACTAAACGAGGCGCGCGACAATCTGGTCGTCGTGTTCCACGCACTCACGGGATCCGCCGACGCGATGGGCGATTGGTGGCGCGACGTCGTCGGTCCTAACCTAGCGATCGACACGAATCGTTACGCGGTGTTGTGTACCAACCTCCTCGGGTCATGCTACGGGACGACGGGACCATCAGATCCGGCGCGTCGGCCCTTTCCCGAGGTGACGACGCGCGACATGGCTCGGCTGGTGGGCCAACTGGTGGAGTTGCTGCACGTTCCATCGGTCGCTCTGGCGATCGGCGGCTCGCTCGGCGGAATGGTGACGATGGAGTTCGCCGCGACCTACCCCGACCTCGTGCGCAACGCTCTTGTGCTGGCTGCGCCGGCCGAACATCCAGCGTCGGCGATCGCATGGAGCCACATACAGCGGCGCGCGATCGCCGCGGCGGGCGACGACGGCCTCGAGATCGCGCGCATGATCGCGATGATGACTTATCGCACAGCGGGCGAGCTCGCCGATCGCTTCGGCCGCGAGGAGCACGAGAGCGGGGGATTCGCCGTTGAGCGGTACCTGTCTCGGCAGGGCGAGAAACTCCGCGCCCGCTTCGACATCCACACGTACCTGACGTTGCTCGACGCGATGGATAGCCACGACGTCGGTCGGGACCGTGGGGGCGTCGCGAGCGCGCTGCGTCCGGTGAAGGGAAGGATCATCGGCGTTGGAATTCCGGGTGATCTCCTCTACGATCCACTACTCGACGTGCGGCGCTGGACCGAGATCGCTGGCGCCGAGTACCGGGAGATTGAGTCGCCGAAGGGGCACGATGGGTTCCTTCTGGAAGGCGAGCAGGTGTCGGCGCTATTGCGAGAGGTACTTGCGGGGCCAACTGCAACTGAACACTACCGGCCGGGGGCTGTCCGCGGGCCGGCTGGGGGCTTCGGGCGGCAGCAATCGTCGAACGGGACGCAGCCTCGTGCCGGCGCAGCGACGCAAACGGCGCGGGCTGACGTCGTCATCCTCGGCTACGGGCGCATCGGGCGAGAGCTCGCTCGACAACTCGATAGTGCCACGGGGCGGATAGGTGTGCGCGTCGCCGCCGTGATCGATCGCAGCGGATTCGTCGTCGACCCGGAGGGTCTCACGGGATTGCGTCTCGAGACTCTCGCCGATTCCAAGGAGTCAGGGACACCGCTCGCCGAGGCACCTTCCGGTGTGCGGGCGACTGCATCGGAGGCGCTCGCATCGATACGAGGGCTCGGTCTCTCCCGGCCGATTCTCGTCGATCTCACCGCGAGCGATACGACGCCGGAGCTCGAGGCAGCGATTACTGCGGGAATGGATCTCGTGCTCGCGAACAAGCGACCGCTGGCCGATTTGCGTGATGCCACGCGCGGCCTCGCGCGTCACGCCGCCGCTCACGGGCGGCGTGTGCTGCATGAAGCGACTGTCGGTGCCGGACTCCCGTTGCTGGACACGATCAGCAAGCTCCAGGAATCGGGCGACGAGGTGCTGGCGATCGAGGGCTGTCCGTCCGGAACGCTGGGCTACCTGTTCGGCGAGATCGGACGCGGCACGCCGTTCTCGACCGCACTGCGCGCCGCGATGGTCCTCGGCTACACCGAGCCCGATCCGCGCGAGGATCTCTCGGGGATGGACGTCGCACGCAAGGCGCTCATCCTGGCGCAGCTCCTGGGCTACGAGGGAACGCTGGACAAGGTCGAGGTAGAGTCGCTCGTGCCCGAGGAACTGCGCTCCGTTACCGCTGCGGAATTCCTGGAGCGGCTTGAGGAGCTGGACCCCGTATGGCGCGATCGCGTCGCTGAGGCGCACGCGAGTGGCCGGGTGCTCCGGTACCGGGCGACTGTCACGGCGGAAAGTGTGCGAGTTGGGCTGGTCGCGGTGGACGTGTCCAGCTCCTTTGCTACGCTCACTGGGACCGACAATCAGTTCGCGATTACGACAACCCGTTATCGTGCGAATCCCATTGTGATCACGGGGCCCGGGGCGGGAGTTGCCGTGACGGCGGCTGGGGTGCTCAATGATGTGCTCAAGCTGGCGAGGTGGCGGTGACGAACTTCAGTTGTAGTTAATCCCGCGGCGGAGGATGTCCATCGCGGCACCGTAGCTCAGTGGCTCCGAGAGTTCCGGCGTCCCGGGATCTTTGAGGAGGTGCCCAGTGAGCACCGCTGCCACCCGCTCGTTCGCACGGATCTCCCCCGCCGCGACGAGCTTTCGCACCCCCGCGATGCTGGCGGCGCTAGCCGGCTCGCACCCGACTCCCGCGTGATCGACCACGGCCTTGGCCGCGAATATCTCCTCATCGCTGACGGCAACCACCCGTCCGTTCGTTTCACGAATCGCGGTGACAGCACGATCCCATGACGCCGGATCACCGATGCGGATCGCGGTGGCGCGCGTCTCGGCGCGCACGCGGTATCGCGTGACGAACCCCCCCGCGAACGCTTTCGCGAACGGTGCCGCACCGGCCGCTTGCACGGCTAGCAGTCTCGGCACGCGGTCGATCAGCCCGAGTGCGCGCGCCTCGCGCAACGCTTTACCGAAAGCGGAGGTGTTGCCGAGGTTGCCGGCGGGGAGCGCGATCCAGTCCGGCGACTGCCAGCCGAGCTGCTGGAGCAGCTCGAACACGATCGTCTTCTGTCCCTCGAGCCGGAACGGGTTGACTGAATTGACGAGATAGATGC
>CATPBN010000025.1 GCA_955652635.1 uncultured Gemmatimonadaceae bacterium | reverse complement strand
GTCCGATAACTCATCGCCAGGTCCTCCGCCGCCACTGTGCGCCAAGGTCTGTGCTCACAACCTCTGCTTTGCACGGCGGGTGCCAGAAATGGCCGTTTTCGCGATGAGTTCCGTCAGGGAAACGTACGTATCAGCGCGTATCCGGCTTTCTCCCCACGTCCAGGTGGTCGAAGTTGAGCAGCGTGTTGAAGTCGAGGAAATAGCTTCCGATCGTCTCGCCGCGGTACACCGGGTTGTTGGCGAACAGAATCACGTGTCCCTTGCCCAGCGGCGCATCGACGACCACCGGTCGCTGCGCGACGTCATTTCCATCCAGCAGTCCGGACGCAAGCAGGTCGCGTTGGTCGCTGAACCGGAGGACCACTCGCGGCCGCAGCGCAGGCGGAATGATGTTCAGCGGGTTTCGGAGTTGCTCGTCGGTTACCGGTGCTGCCTGCCACGGCTGAACCGGCTTCCGTTGCGGCACATCGTTGCGCGGGTCGAGGGCGAGTCTGCCCTGGGGCACGTCGACGTCCTCCGTCGTCCCGCGGCCTGTCGGGCGGGCAGTAGCGGAGTCCGCGAAGCGCCCGCCACGCGTGCCGAGGACGTTGGTAATACTGAAGCTCGACCCATCGTCGCTGTACACGGCCAGACTGTCGCGAATTCCGTAGACGATTGGGCTCGCGTCGTCCACCACTTTCGTGCGCAACAGACTGCCTACGACGTGGAGCCGGGGTGGCTGATTTGTAGACACTCCGCTCGTCAGGCCGAATGTCACCGCGAGACTCGCGGTGTTCTCGACCGCCACCAGCACGCCGCCACTCTTTACGAACGCAGCAAGGTTGTCGACTCCCTTCAATCCGAGACCAGGGCGTATATCGTCGGTCTGGTCGATTCCGATATTGGGCGTCAGCTCCGTCTTCTTCCAAGGCATCGGATTCCGCCACATGGGCATTCCCGCGACGATGGCCTGAGGACTTCCGCCGCCTGGAGGAAACAGAATCACATCGTACTTTGCATTCAGGTTCTGATCCCTGGCTACATCCTGGACGCTGATGTAGTCGTACGGAACGTGAACGAAGTCGAACGCCTGCCTCCACCACCCTTCCGTCTGAGTATTCAGCCAGGTGTGCATGAGCGCTATGCGCGGGGCGCGCGCCGGGTGTGTCGCCACAACTGGCGCTGCCCCGAAAGCGTAGACTCTGAGGCCCAGTTCCGTCGAGGCCTTGTCGAGATCCGCCGCCGAAACTCGCCGCACGATGAACGAGCCGCGCACGAACTTGTGTCCCGCCGCCTCGAACGGCTGCTCGGCGATCTGGAAGTCCGCATCCTTGAGGCGAAATCGCAGCGTCGCCAGAGCGTTGTCGGCGTTGTGATCGATCGCGAAGACTGTTCCGGTGCCGACTACGCCGCCGGGAGCCCTGATCTCGCCGCTGACTGTTTCCATCGGGACCGCGAGAACCTTTGCATCCGTGATCCTGTAGGATCGGACGGCAAAATTCTCCGGAAACGTCCAGCCGGTATCATCGTACGGAGTTCGTTGCGGATCGCTTGGGCTCCAGTACTGGTAATCGAGCAGCGCGTCGGCGATACGCGAATACGGCTGGTCCATGCGGATGATGTAGCTGCCGGCCGGAAACTGGCGTGGCTCCAGTCGGAGTACCGACAGCGGCAGAGTGTCGTACGGATTCACCGGGACCGCAGCGTTAGCCGACCTCGTCATCTCGCTCGGGCGCGTGCTGTCAGCGGCTCGTGTCACGTCCGCCGGCCTCGGGCTGTCGACGCGCGCCGAGTCCGCACGCCTCGTGCTGTCGGGCGATCGCCCGGTACCGCTGGGAGGCACAATTGGACGCGAGCGCGGGACGGGAGCCATGACCGTGAATGGCGCCGTCGCGCGTGATATCTCGACGCGTTGCTTTTGGAGAATCCGCACCAGTTCCGCCTGCGCGCCAGGACGTCGGTCGTCTGCGGGCAGCACGTACGCGGCGGGACCTTCCGACCGCGCTTTCAGAATCGAGCGCTTGCTCTTCTGCCAGAAGTTCTCGAGGAACTGCGCGCGGTTGTTGGCGAAGTAGCTGAGCGAAACGAGCAATCCGGTCTGCTCATAGTTGTTGTTATTGCGCAACGACCATTTCACACGCGGCAGCGGTGGATCCTGCCTGTACCACGTACGCGCGGTTTCCGTCGGTGAGAGAGTGCGCTCCATGGTCTCCGCTGTTCCGCCATTTCCGAAGGTCTCGTAGAGGCGGCTGATGCCGTTGTGCGTCGCCGCCATGAACATGAGATAGCCAGGGGACCACGTGTCGAAGTCGCCGTGGGTGAATACTCCCGGCATTCCGAGGCGCGTCATCTCCTGCACGTTGTTCCAGCCGAGCATCTGCCACTCGTTGGTGAGGAGCGGATCGAGCCAGGCATTGTAGGGACCGTCGCCGACTGTGTTGTCGTAAAGGTAAGGAACCGATTCGTGCAGGTCGTGGAGCACCTGGGCTTTCCAGTCGAGGTAGGTGTCGAGGACGTTCTGCGACAACTTGAGTGTGAGTGCCATGGCGTCGCGGTTGTTGTCGTGACCGACATAGTGCCCCCAGTAGAGAAGCGGAGGGTAGGTCTCTCCCGGGTGCGCCATGTGCCACCGGAATACGTCTACCTCGCGGTCACGTCCATCCACCTCGACGATGGGGGTGATGAGCGTGATCAGGTGTTCGCGGATGTTCCTGATGTACGGGCTCTCGTCGACCGCGAGGCGGTACGCAAGCTCCATCAGCGCCGTCGGTGCTCCTGATTCGGGAGAGTGAATCGTGCCCGTGATGTAGTAGACTGGAGTCGTTTGGCTGGCAATCCGAGCCGCTTCCGCATCGTCCAGGTTGATGCTGCGCGGATCGGCGAGCTTCGCGAGGTTCGCCTTGTTCTGCTCGAGGTTCACGAAGAGTGACTCGGAGGCAACGGCGACGGCAATCATCTCTCTTCCCTCTTCCGTCCTGCCGATCGAATAGACGCGCACCCTCGGGCTCGCCTTGGCAAGCATCCGCATGTAGGTGTAGACCTCTTTCGAGTACGGGAGATTGTTGCGGGCGCCTGCTATGTCCCCGAGTACCGCCATTGGGGTTGGTACGGTAGAAGAAGCGGGCAGATAATCTACGAGCGACGATAGGAAAAATGGCTCCGTCGTGTACTCGCGGATTTTTCGCGTGTACTCTTCGTCGATTGGCTGATTCGGATCGCGCCCTGCGCGGGTAGTGGATGGCGGCGGACCAAGAGGGCCCGTCGAACGCGGGTCCGCTGCCTGAGGGTACAGCGGCGCCGAAACGGTGATCAGGAACGAAATGGAAAACACGACCGCGTGTGCTGACAATTTCATTGCGATATCTCGGTGGCCATCGTGGGGTTGCTCAGGACGCCTCACTTCAGTTCTATCTTTCCGATCCGGCCGGTGCCGCTCAACGCTAGCCAGACACGGCTTCGTGTGCTGTCGACTGACATGTTCCGAACGACGGAACCTGGCGTAGGAATCTTGATCGTCTCCATTTGTCCCGACTTTCGGTCGAACGCGACGATCGCTCCGGAACGAACTTCGTCGTAAAAGATCCGTCCGTCGGGGGCGATCGCGATGCCATAAGGTGCCGAGCTGGTACCTCCGGGCGATAGCCATTCCTTGAACGCGCCGTTTTTCGGGTTGTAGGAGCCGAGATAGCCGCGCGCATAATCGCTGTACCAGACCATTCCCGATTCGTCGACGAGGAGACGCCGTGGGCGCGCTCCACTCTGCGGAAGCGTGATTTCCCGAAGCGCTCCGCTCTCCCCATCGATCTTTCCCAGCTTGTTTGTTCCAAACAACGCTACCCAGATCGATCCGTCGGGAGCGTTGACCATCCCATAGGGAAGCGCGCGATTCGTCGGCACGGTCCACACCTTCGCGCTGTGCGTCCGGGGATCGAACCTGCCGTACGTGTTGCCCTGTTGGACCGTGAACCAGACCACTCCTTTGCGGATTAGCGGCGTGTGCGGATCGGGAGCGTTTGCGGGAAGCGCGTACTCCTCGATGTGTCCGGTCCTTGGATCGAGCCGCCCGAGCTTGCCGATCCGATTGGCGGTGTACCAGACGCCGCCGTCCGGAGCGACGACGATTCCGTGTGGCCCTGACTCCGGCGTTGGCGTAGCGTAATCAGTGATCTTTCCTGTGGCCGGATCCAGCCGCCCGATGAAGCTATTCTGTTGATCCGTGTACCAGACGATTCCGTCCGCGCCGACAGCGGGATCATGCGGAAAGGCCTGGCCACGCGGGATCTGGTACTCGACGACTGCGAGTGGAGATGCGACGGCGGCGATCAAGCCGAGCGCGGGAATCAGCCTGGCGAGGCTGCGAGTGTTCGGGGAAATCATTTCACCCTCCAGCGAGCGTTCATCCGAATTGATGCACGCTCGCAAAGAATTCCGCCAGCATCCGAAGGGTTGTAGAACACTCTTGCCGCCAATAACTTCCGAAACTCTCCCGGAGAGATGGCCGAGAGGCTGAAGGCACCGGTTTGCTAAACCGGCATACGTGGAAACGCGTATCGAGGGTTCGAATCCCTCTCTCTCCGCTCGGCGGGTCCGCGCATCGAGTGTGGGCCCGCCGTTCATTTTCGAGTCACCGATGACCAACGGCACCAAACCGCGCCTCCGCTTCGCTCCCTCTCCGACGGGATACCTCCATGTCGGCGGAGCGCGTACCGCGCTCTTCAACTGGCTGTACGCGCGAAAATTCGACGGCGAGTTTCTGCTGCGCATCGAAGACACGGACAAGGCACGCAGCACGGACGAGAGCACTCGCGCGATCTTCGACGGACTCGAGTGGCTCGGACTCAACTGGGACGACGGAGTCGTCTACCAGGGAGCAAACCTCGCCCGCCATCAGGCGGATGCGCGCAAGCTGCTCGAGACGGGCGCTGTTTATCGCTGCTTCTGCACTCCCGCCGAACTCGAGGAGCGCCGACGAGAGGCGACTGCGCGAAACGAAGCGTTCAAGTACGATCGACGCTGCGATCGCCTTTCCCGCGAGGAGGTGGAGCGCAGAGTCGCCGCTGGAGAGCCATACGTCATTCGTTTCCGCGTTCCCGAGGGGACAACCGAGTGGAATGATCTCGTTCACGAGAGGATCGCGTTCCCGAACAAGGACATCGATGACTTCGTCATCCTTCGCTCGGACGCAACCCCGATCTACAATCTCGCCGTGGTATCCGACGACATCGCGATGGGAATCACCGTGGTGATGCGTGGGGACGATCACATCTCGAACACGCCGAAGCAGATCCAGCTCTATCGCGCGCTCGGCGCACCCCTGCCGACGTTCGCGCACTTGCCGATGATCCACGGCCTCGACGGGAAGAAGTTGAGCAAGCGGCATGGGGCGACGGCCGTGGGAGACTACCAGCACTACGGGCTTCTTCCCGGCGCGATGCTCAATTTCCTCGCGCTCCTCGGCTGGTCTCCTGGCGGAGATCGCGAAGTGATGACCATGCCGGAAATGATCGAGCTGTTCAGCGTCGATGGTCTCCAGAAGAAAGCGGCGATTTTCGATCCCAAGAAACTGGAGTGGATGAACGGTCAGCACCTGTCGATGATTCCGCTCGAGGAGCTGGAGCCGCGCGTCACGCCCGCGATCATAACAGCGCGTCTTGCCACCGAGGAAGAGTTGGTCGAGAGGCGCGATTGGTATTTTCGCCTGTTGGATCTTCTGCGGGTGCGGTCCCGGACAACCGACGACATCGTGCGTCAGGCCGGACCATATTTTCTCGAGGACATCGAGTACGATCCGATGGCCGTGGCAAAGAACTGGAAGGATCCAGAGGAGGCCGCCGACCTCTTACGGGCGAGCCGCGAAGCCCTCGCAGGGACTACGGCGTGGGAATCGGGCCCACTAGAGGCATCGCTAAGAGGGCTAGCCGAGTCGCGGGGGGTGAGTGCCGGAAAGATCTTCCAGCCGCTCAGGGTGGCCCTGACCGGACTGACGGTAAGCCCCGGAATCTTCGAGATTTTGGTCCAGATGGGGCGCGACCTTTCCCTGAAGCGGATCGATAAGGCTTTGGTCGCGCTCAAGCGGTAGCGAACGCCCGTGGTGCGCCACGAAACAGTTGACCGAGTACGGTTCCGTACACACATTAATATCTGACGCGGGCACCCCTTCCGACGGGGCTCGCCACTTCCAAGGATGCATCAGATGGCCGAGCCATTAACAAAGCTCGAGAGCTCGGTTTACCACTACCTACTCGATTTCACGGCCGAGAGAACGTATCAGCCCAGCATTCGAGACATCGGTAAGCAGTTCAAGATCAAGTCGACGAAGACGGTCTCTGATCTGCTCCAATCGCTGGCAAAAAAGGGCTTTATCGAGCGAGACCCGTCTAGATCGCGCGGCGTCAACCTCCTCGGCTTCGGTGGAGCGCTACGCACGCAGCCTGTTCCGTACTACGGAAAGATCCACGCTGGCGAGCCTGCGCTGCTTCCCGAGCACCGTCAGGGGTTCATCACCATCGACCGCCGCTTCGTGCCTTCCGAGGATGTCTTCTTTCTCAAGGTGAAGGGCGACAGCATGGTTGGCAAATGCATCAATGACGGCGATTACGTGATGGTGAACCCGCGTCAGGATCCACGCGACAACGACGTGGTCGCCGCGCGCCTCGGCGAAGAGGCGACGGTCAAGACATTCAGCCATCGTTCCGGGTCCGTCGTGCTCGAGGCCGCGAATCCAGCGGACCGCGACATCACGGTTCAGCCAGGAATGGATTTCGGGGTGCTGGGAGTGGTCTGCGGAGTTTTCCGTCCCGGCTTCGACGCGAACAACGGCGGCAACGCACTGCAGTCGTAATGGCTGCGGAATCTGAAGGGGCGTCCGGAAAACTGAGCG
Organism: uncultured Gemmatimonadaceae bacterium; assembly: GCA_955652635.1. GTDB lineage: Bacteria > Gemmatimonadota > Gemmatimonadetes > Gemmatimonadales > Gemmatimonadaceae > UBA4720. The sequence continues at coordinate 170 of CATPBN010000025.1, read as the reverse complement.
CGTCGCTGAAGCAGCTGACTCCTGTTCTCATCGTGGACTCAGTCGAGCCGTGCATCAAATTCTGGGTCGACCGGCTTGGATTCGCGGTGACCAACGAAGTTCCGGGGCCCGATGGGAAGCTGATCTTCGCGAGCGTTCAGCTGGGAGCCGTAGAGATCATGTACCAGACC
>CATPBN010000024.1 GCA_955652635.1 uncultured Gemmatimonadaceae bacterium | reverse complement strand
GGGTCGGAGCAGTGGGATCAGGCGTTGGCGCGACTCAAAGCCTTTGTGGAGGGGTGAAGGGCCAGACGCGGCGGCACGGGACGTCCGAGCGGAATGGGCTTTGTGGGCCGAGGATTCCGCGCATCGTACGCGGCCCGCGCCGCGTCCACTTCCTTGAGATGGGCGCCCGACCAATCGACGAGCCCGCGCACCAGTTGCCGGAGCGTCCTGCCGAGTCTCGTTAGCGCGTACTCCACCCGCGGCGGCACCTCCGGATAGACCTTGCGCGTCACCAAGCCATCGCGCTCCATGCCTCGGAGCGTCACCGTCAACATCCGTTGACTGATTCCCGCGACTCGACCCCGCAGCTCGTTGAACCGCAATGTGCCGGCGTCGCCGAGGACGTGGATCACGTACACCGACCATTTGTCCCCCACGCGGGCCAGCATCTCTCGCGCGTGGCAGTTCGCTGGCGTGTGCTCCAGCTCTGGGGACTGTGTGATTGCCTTCTTTGGCATTGGTTACTCCAAGGTGACTCGGGCACGTTTCGGTGCCGTCTTTTTCGCGGCGACCGAGCATTATAGGTTACTGACAGTAACTAGGTACTTCCAGTAACTAGGCACTTCCAGTAACTAGGCACTAGCAGTAACCTACATCGAGCGAAGGAGAAACACCATGGATACGTACGCAACGAATTTCGCGACGCTGGGCCTCGGGCTCCTGCTCGTGCGATTGGTCATTGGCCTCATCATGGCCGCGCATGGAGCGTCGAAGCTGTTTGGATGGTTTGGAGGCCACGGACTCCGCGGGACCGGCCAATTCTTCGAGCAGATGGGCTTTCAACCCGGAGCCGTCTTCGCTGCGGCTGCCTCGATCAGCGAGATCCTCGGCGGTCTCCTCGTCGCACTCGGCTTTCTCGGGCCCATCGGACCGGCTCTTATGGTCTCGGTTATGATCGTCGCGACGATAACGGTGCATTGGGGACAGGGATTGTTCGCCCCAAAAGGAGTGGAGTTGCCGCTGCTCTACGCCGTTGGTGCGTTGGGAGTTGCTATGACCGGCTTCGGTCAGTACTCGCTCGACAACTGGCTTGGCATCGCGGGCCACTTGCACATGACTGATACGTGGATCGCTCTGGCCCTTGGGATCGTTGGCGGTTTCGGGAACCTTGCTTTGCGTCGGCGCCCTGCCGCCGGCGCGCGGACATGACCGTCTCAGACCGCGGCATCGGGCGAGTAGTGACGACGGCTCCTCCGTCCCCGGGCTTCATCGGCGACGGACACACCGCCGTCAGCGTCGTCGATCCGACGGAATTCCCGAACAATGATCCGTTCATCGTCCTCATGGATGACCGCATTGATCTCGAGCCGGGACGCGAGGCGGGCGGCGCGCATCCGCACGGCGGCTTCGAGACGGTGACGTTCGTCGTCGAGGGCGAGCTGCGTGATCGCGATGAAGGAACGCTCAGGGCAGGGGACGTACTGTGGATGACGGCCGGGAGTGGCGTGATTCACAACGAAAACGTGGTGCCGCTGGGAAAGAGTCGGATCTTGCAGCTGTGGCTCACGCTCACGCGAAGCGCGCGCTGGAGCGCGCCGCGATTCGAGCGTATCACCCGCGACAGCGTGCCCGTGCGAGGTGAGCCGGGCGTGGAGGCGCGCGTCTACAGCGGAAGCTCTGGACCCGCACACGCGACGACCCACAACTACGTCCCGACGACCTTGGTGGACATTCGACTGGAACGCGGCGTCAGCTTCGAGCAGGAGCTGCCCGATTCGTACAACGGGTTCTTGTATGTACTAGAGGGTGCCGTCTCTGTCGGCGCCGACCGCACCCGACTTACTACCGGTCAGGTCGGATGGCTCACAGAGGCGGAGCTCGGCACATCGGGTATCAGCTCAGTGCGGATCAACGCGGTGGACGGTGGTGCCCGACTCCTTCTCTACGCGGGTGAGCGCCAGGGCGTTCCGATCGTGGTCCACGGCCCGTTCGTGGGCGAGAGTCGCGCCGACATCGTCCGCCTGTCGGATTTATACAGGTCAGGGAAGATGCCGCGCATCAGTGGGCTTGCGGAGGTCACAAGTGGAAGTCGGAATTGATAGCTTCGCGGCGGCGCACACTGACACCAGTCGAGCGCTCAGTGAATCAGACCGTCTACGCGACCTGGTCGAGGAGATCGAGCACGCCGATCAGGTCGGACTGGATGTCTTCGGAATCGGAGAACATCACCGGAAGGATTTTCTGGACTCTGCTCCTGCGGTCATTCTCGCAGCCGCAGCGGCACGAACCAGCCGCATACGTCTCACCAGCGCGGTAACTGTCCTCAGCTCGGCCGATCCTGTGCGTGTGTTCCAGAATTTCGCCACGCTCGACCTCATTTCGCGGGGCCGAGCGGAGATGGTCGTGGGCCGCGGCTCGTTCGTCGATTCCTTCCCGTTATTCGGCTTCCGGCTCGAGGACTACGACTCGTTGTTCGCCGAGAAGCTCGATCTCCTGCTCAAGATCCGTGACAACGAGCACGTTACGTGGTCCGGCAAACATCGCCCTGCTTTGACAGGCCAGGGCGTCTATCCGAGACCGGTGCAGGATCCTTTACCCATATGGCTGGGTGTTGGCGGTACGCCAGCATCATTCGCCCGGGCCGGGGTGCTCGGCCTTCCTTTGATGGTCGCGATCATCGGTGGGCACACGCACCGCTTCCGTTCGCTTGTCGATCTTTATTGGGAAGCAGGCCGGCGTGCGGGACACTCTCAAGATCGACTCAAGGTTGGCGTGCACTCGCTCGGCTACGTCGCAGAGACGACGAAAGAGGCGGCTGATGATTTCTTTCCCGGGTACGCCCGTGCGTTCAGCGATATCGGAAAAGAACGTGGATGGCGTCCCGTCACTCGTGCGGATTTCGACGCTCAGCGAGGCCCGGAAGGAGCGCTCCTGATTGGGAATCCCGAAGAAGTCACCGAGAAGATCATTCGCCACAGCGAAGCGCTGGGCGGTGTCTCGCGTTTCACCTTTCAAATGAACGCGGCGTCACTGCCTCATGCCAAGCTCATGAAAGCCATCGAGATGCTCGGCACGGAAGTCGCACCCGCTTTGCGCAAGGAACTGGTGGGCTAAACCCGAAGGTTGACAAGAAAAGTAGATTGGCTTATACTGAACCATATGGTTCAGTATCCACCTAAGCTCGATGCGGCATTTGGTGCCTTGGCCGATCCGACCCGCCGGGGAATTCTTGAGCGTCTCGGGAAGTCCGAGGCCGCGATCAGCGAATTGGCCGAGCGTTTCGATATTACCTTGACGGGCATCAAGAAACACGTCGCAGTGCTCGAGGCAGCGGGCTTGGTGACTACAGAGAAAATCGGACGGGTCCGCCGGTGCCGGCTCGGCCCGCGCCGACTGGATGACGAGACCGCATGGATCGCGGAGTATCGGCGGACGCTCGAGAGCCGCCTCGACCGGCTCGGGGAATTCCTCGAGCGTACCAGGGAGAAACGATGACGACCATGGAACAACACCCGACAATGAGGGCAACGATCACGACACCAGCCGACCGTGAGATCCGGTTCGAGCGAATCTTCAATGCGCCACGCGAGCGGGTGTGGCAGGCGATGACCGATCCCGAGCTGGTCGCGGAGTGGTGGGGGAGGGGCAACAAGCTGGTGATCGAGCGGCTGGAGGTGAAGCGTGGCGGCCACTGGCGATTCGTCGAGCACGCCCCTGACGCAGTGCATGGCTTCGAAGGCCGATTTCGCGAAGTTACGCCTCCGGAGCGTGTGGTTCAGACGTTCGAATGGGACGGAATGCCTGCCTACGTGATTATCAATACGACGACCCTGGAAGATCTTGGCGATGGCCGCACGCGGCTCGTCACCACGTCGCTGTTCCACACAACCGAGGAGCGCGACGGATTCCTGAAGTCAGGAGTGGAAGGCGGGATGAACGCGAGCTACGCGGCGCTGGACAGGCTTCTCGCCAAGCTGGACTAACGCTATCCGCTGGCGAAATGCGCTATCGACGTTGGCTCGATAGCGCATCAGCAGCTATGGGATGGTCGAGTTGCTTACGAAGGCCAGTCGAGTTCCATCGGGTGACCACGACGGAACGTTCATCGTTCCCTGGCCGCCGTACACGTACGCGATGACTCGCGCCGGGCCGCCGCCGATCGGCATCAATCGCCGCGTCACGTGCTTGTAGAACGGATGATCGTTCGCGGCAACCTCCGGCGGCGGTGGAAAGGCGATGTACACGATCCACTTGCCGTCCGGCGAGATGTGCGGGAACCAGTTGTTGAAGCTGTCGTTGGTGATCTGCTGCTGCTCGCTTCCGTCGGGCCGCATCCGCCAGATCTGCATCCGTCCGCTGCGCACGGAGTTGAAGTAGATGTACGCACCGTCCGGCGTGTACTCGGGTCCGTCGTCCAGTCCCGGCGCGGATGTAAGTCGAATCTCGTCGCCACCGGTGGACGGGATCTTGTAGACGTCGTAATCGCCATTTCGCTGGCCCGTGTACGCCATCCACCGCCCATCGGGTGACCAGCCGTGAAAGTAGGAAGGTCCTTTGGCGGTAACGCGCTTTGGTGTGCCGCCGGTTGTCGGGACTGTGTAGACGATCGAGACCCCGCTGTCCTCCGCCGCATGGTTGCTGATGCCCAGCATCCGGCCATCGAACGACAGAACGTGATCGTTGTTGTTATGCGTCGCGAATCCGGTGTTGATAGCCTCGACCACGCGTGACGAGAGGTCAAACCGATAAAGAAGTCCTTCCTGGGCGTAGATCAGCGCCTTGCCGTCGGGAGTCCAGTTGGGCGCCTGAAAGGATCCGCGGTAACTATGGATGATCGTCGCGTTCCCGGTTGCTACGTCCAGAATCTCGAGATTGCTCCCGATGTATTGGCGATAGGGTACTAAATCCCGATTCGACAGTGTGGTGATGCGCACATTGGTGAACGATGCGTGCTCGACGACGGTGTCGTTGTGCGCGCACACGAACAACCCGACGTAAACCGTATCCGGCAGTGACACGTCGGCGAGCTGCTGCGTGACGAGCGTGTCACCGAATCGGGCGACTGACATCAGGTAAACGCCGTCGCGCCGCTCGAGCTGGATGACTGCGTCCGGGTTCGGCAGGCTGTCGCCCGACTTCGCCTCTTCTGTGATGGCGCCAGTCGTTCGACGGAACTGGAGCGACGTGAGTCCGTCGCCATGCACCGCCGCGGTCACGTGCGCGCTGTTGGTCTCCAGTGACGGTCGAATGGTCCAGCCGATCTTCCGGTGCGCCTCGACTCCAGCGCCGACGAAGCGCGCGCGCGTGGAGAGAATGAAGTTGCCCGTCATCCTCTTCCAGACGAAATGGAAATCGTCGTGGCCCATCCACATGTTCTGGCCCGAGCCCCCAATCGTGTACGCCTGGAGTTGCGGGTCGTATGACGCGGATCCCGGACTTCTTACGCGACCGACGTCCGTTTGCGCGTCGAAGATCCCGACTGAGCTTTGCGCGACCGCGAGGTCGCTCATGGATGCGAAGGTCAATGCGAAGGTGAGAATGCGGCAGAAGGTGGTTAAGCGCATGGGATATCTCGGTTGACGCGCAGGTTAGCCGGCGACTCGCACGCGAGCCGACCAGGACCTTATCGATGCCTTGTAGCCGTCGGGCATCTCTAAGCTATCAATCTCGGCGAGCGGGAACCAACGCAACTCTTTGTGCTCATCGCTCAGAACGGCTTCGGCCAGGGAAGACTCCAGACAACCGTACGTGACAACGAGAACGTGTACGCCAGGGACGATGGTGTAGATCCAGGAATCCAGGATGCTTTCCGGTTCGATCACGAGTCCCAGTTCTTCCTCGAGCTCACGTGCGAGACACCGCTCCGGAGACTCCGACAGCTCGAGTTTACCGCCGGGCAGCTCCCATTCGTCGCGCTCGTTGCGGAGGAGAACAACCTTGCCGTTGCGGACGACAACGCCCTTTACGGATACGGGAAAGTGTCGGGCTTCGTTATCGCGTGGAGGGTTAGTCAGCAACTGCCGCGGTCACGTTCTCAAGAAAGATTGTGTATCGCAAAGGCCGCCAGCGATGCTATTCCCACGAAAAAACCGCCGAGCCCAGCTGTTATTGGCAACCATCCTACCCACCGATTTGGCATTTGCTTATGAAGACTCAGCTCGGAATCCGTATCGACGACCGCGAGCGCGTACATGACGGCGCAACCGACGACAGAAATGGCAAACCCGCTGAGCGATATGTTCACCAACTCGCTCCACTCAGGGTTAGGGAACACCTTTATGAGGAACGTTGCGATCAAGACGACGGAGGCGGTGCTCAGAGTCGTTAGATGCTTGTAGAAGTCTCGTTCGGCTCGATAGGATTCGAGCTTCCGTTGGAACTGCCTGTCGCTGAGGGGAGCATCGACGTCAATGAGCGCGTCGAGACTGCGCGAATCGAGATTTCCTTTTTCGGCCATTCGAGACTCCTTTTGTCTTCCTAACGCCAGCGTTCAGCTGCAATCACCTTACAACAATTGCGGCGAAGCCGCATCCGAAAAATGGTTGTCCTGGGCGATGTTCGTTAGGTATCAGAGTCATCGACGACGAGATCGAAGGACGAATGCGGGCGGATCTGCGAATAGTACACTTCCTCGGCCGAATCCCAACGCGCATGCCATGCCTTCAGAAAGCCCGGTTCCTCGCGTGCCTTAAGGCGGTCGTGGCGAAGCCGCCGGGGGGCGTCAACGAGCACCGTCAAGTCGATTAGATCAGCGAGGTGCTCTCCCGTCGAATACGCGCCGTCGAGTAGGATAACCCTGGCCGCCTCACGCTCGACGAAATCGGAGCGCAGGGCGTAGGTGCCGTCGGGGCGAACGCCCCCGGCGAAGTCAAACGGGTGCCATTGCGCCGGTTTGCCGGCGAGAAGCGGTTCAAGTGCTTCGGTCCGCACTCGTAGCCAGTCAATCGCGTCAGCCGCCCACTGCTCAGGTGTGCGGGCGTCCCATTCGGCATCTGTAATTCCCGCGGCGAAAAAGTCGTCGGTCTGAATCAGCGCGGCCTCGAGCTGGTCCGCGAGCCAGAGCGCGAGCGTGGATTTCCCCGAACCACTCGGACCATCGATTGCTACGAGGACAGGACGGGTGTGACGGGTCAGGAGGCGTCGAACAGCGTCGACGACTGCTTGCTGAGCGCTAGACTTCTTTGCCGTCGACAACGTTGTCCCTCGTACGAAGGTCCCCCACGCGCCAAGCGAGGAGCGATTTGTCCGCGTACGATCCGTCTTCCTCCTCGCAGTTCTCGACGATCGCCAGGCGCGGCTCGGGAAAGGAAAACGGCGGCGCCTGGAAATCCAGCGCACGCCAGTCTCCGTCAGCCACGTCGTAGTTGTCGCGCCGTCCCGGAAACGACGTCATCAACACAAAACGAATTCTCGAGCGCGCGATGTTCGCCAACACGGCTCGAATGTTCGCATAGGACAAGTGCACCAGACAGTCCCGGCAGAGAAGAACGTCCGCGTCTGGAAGTACGTCTCGAGTTAGATCGAGCCCCACGAACCGCCGCGACCCGCTTGCGTGCAAACGCTGATTCTTTTCAACGATCGACGGAACTATGTCGCCGCCGATGTACTCGATCCCGCTTAGGTCAACGCGCTCCATCCACGTAAAGTCGCCGCACGGTACGTCGAGCAGCACGCGCGCTCCGAGCTGGCGAAGCGCCTTGGGTAATTCGGTTCGCAGTACGCGTGTTGAGTCGAGTGTGGACCCAACTCCAGAGCGCGACTCCGGGTCCGACCAGAGATTCGTCGAGTAAATCCGCTCGAAGCGCTCCCGGAGTTCGAGTTTGGTTAACTCCTCTGCTTTCTCGGCGAAACGCCGCTCCGCGATCGTGCGCTTCCGTTGTCGCGCGTCTCCCGTCATCTAACGAGCAGTTGTCCGGCGCACGTTCCATCCGGTCAATACCATGTGTGGAGGCGAGCGGCCCAGATCGCGCACGCGGTACGTCGCCGAGATCGTGCGGGTCTCGCCTGGGAGAAGCGAGATGTAGTTGTCCTCCCACAGCACTGGCAACACTTCCTCGTCTCCGCGTCCGGTGATCTGCATTCGAATGAAGAAGGCAATGGACCGGCCGGGATTTTTCAGCGTCACCCGTGCCTGGCCCGTGCCGCCACTGCTGCTGAAACGAGCAGTCGCATTCACCGCCGCGGTCGGCATGCTCCGGAGCGCGGTGTAATCCGCGTAGCTCTTTACCTCCCTGTTGTACCAGGTGGATGAATCAGCCAAGACGTCAGGGCGCGTCGACAGCCAGTAAAAGTTGGTGCTGAGCGGATGCCCGTTGGCATCGACTAGCCGGAGATCCACCAGATACGCTCCCGCGATACCCGCCTGCTCCTGCAGCGTGGACACGCGCATGCTGGTGTCTGGCGGCATGTCGATTACGGTGTCGCGACCAAGCCTTTGCGTACCATCGACATTGTAAACCGAGGTTCGGAGATGCACTCCGCGCAGCGGGGTACGGCTCGCACTGCCGTTGACTACTGCGATTGACCGGTCGTCGTAGGAGAACAGCACGTGCACCGGCTCGTTTGCCTTCTTCGCCCCGAAGTATCCACCGCCAGGCAGGAGGTACCAGTCGAAAAGATGCCAATAAATGGACGGCCACGCGTTGTTGAACATCCACTGGATCACGCCCGTCGAGACGTACTCGTTGCGACGATACGCCTCGAACATCGCGCGCTCGTTCTCGTACGTCATGAGCTGCGAAGTGATGGTGTAATCCTCCACGGTAGTGGGCGCGCCGAAGCGTATCGACAGTGCGGCATTGTAGCGGTCGAGCAAGTGCGAGAACACACCGCTCGCGGCGTGGTAAACCCACACGCTGTCCAGCGGCCACTTGATATCCTGCGCCGGAATCATGCGCCGAATGCTCTCGATTGGCGGTATCGCCGCGCCGGCGCTCGTCTCTGTGTTGTACGCCCACGCCCCACCGTGAGTGCTGTCCTGCAGCCAGTACGACGGTGGAACCCAGTCGTACGGTCCCGTCATCTTCACACCGCTTGCTCCGGAGACCTCGGTTGGCTTTGCGCTGGCCGATGAGATTGTGGGGTTGGGCCAAGCTTCCTTCTGCTCGATGTCGAGGTAGATCTTTTCGACGTCCGCGGGCGGAGGGTTGTCGCTCCCGTTGAGCCAGACGAAAACGCTGGGGTGACCCCTCATCCGGCGGATCTGATCGCGCAGTGATGCCGCTGCGACCGCGTACTGCTCGGGCCCCCACTTCTTCCATTCCTCCCATGCGTCGCAACACACCCATCCTGTCATTACGAGAACGCCGAGGCTGTCGGTACGCTGGAAGAAACGGTCGTTCTCGTAGTTGCCCTCCAGTCTGATGGTGTTGAGATGCATGTCGAGCGCGTAGCGGAGCTGTGCGTCCTGTCGCTCCGGTTGCGGCCGGAAGAACATGTCGGGCGCCCAGCCGCCACCGCGGATCAAAATGCGGCGGCCGTTCACGCGGAAGAGACGCCCGCCTTTCGGCGTCGACTCGGAGGTTATCTCGCGAATGCCGAACCGGAGATTTTGTCGATCCGACACGCGTCCGCCGCCCACGAACTCGAGAGACAGATCGTACAGCTCGGGCTTGCCCAGTTCCGCGGGCCACCAGAGGCGCGGGTTCGCGAAGCGAAGCTGCGGAAAACTGTCAGGAGCGAAGCGCACGAACGCGCTGTCCTGCGGCGCGAGCGTAACGGACCGGGTGAACGCGATGTTTCCGATCTTGCCGCGAAGCGTACCGGTGACCGCGCGCGAGGTGAGGTTCCTCAGGTTGGTGGCGACAGTAAGATCCGCGCTGCGGAGTGTTGCTGTGTCGACGCGGCTTACGACCTCCGGATTGCGTACGACCACATCCCCGCTGGCGCTCAGGTTTACCGGCTGCCACAGGCCCATGTTCTTGTCCGGCGGCGTCGGGTTCCAGTCGACCCAGGTCG
>CATPBN010000023.1 GCA_955652635.1 uncultured Gemmatimonadaceae bacterium | reverse complement strand
TCCGGAGCACTCCGTCGCCGCGAGCAACGAGCTCCATGATCGCCTTGTCGGTCTCGACCTCGGCCAGGACGTCACCATTTTTCACGGCGTCGCCTTCATTCTTGTTCCATTTGACGAGACGCCCCTCTTCCATCGTCGGAGAGAGCGCCTCCATCACCACTTTGGTTGCCATAGGTGTTAGTCGAGGTACATGACTTTCTTTATCGCTGCGATGGCCTTGCCGGCGTCCGGCTTGGCAGCCCGCTCGAGGTTCTTGGCGTAAGGCATTGGCACGTCTTCCTGGTGGACGCGCAGCACGGGAGCGTCCAGGTCGTCGAAGCACTCGCGCTGAATGAAGTCGACCACCTGCGAGCCCATGCCGCAGATCTCCCATCCTTCTTCCAGCACGACAGCTCGATTGGTCTTTTGCACGGAGCGCGCGATCGCTTCGACATCGATCGGGCGAACGGTGCGGAGATCGACGACGTCGATGTTGATTCCTTCCTTGGCTAGATCGTCGGCGACCTTCATGGCCACGAGAACCATTTTCCCGTGTGTAATCACCGAGCAGTGGTCGCCTTCGCGTTTCAGCTCAGCAACGCCAATAGGGACGATGTGCTCACCGTCGGGGACTTCTCCCTTGGTGTTGTAGAGCATCTCGCCCTCGAGGAACACAACCGGATTGTCGTCGCGAATGGCGGACTTGAGGAGTCCCTTCGCGTCGGCGGGGGTGCCGGGCGTGCAGACCTTTAGCCCCGGGATGTGCGCGTACCAGCTCTCCCACGCCTGAGAGTGCTGCGCGGAGAGCTGAAGTGCGGAGCCGTTCGGGCCGCGGAATACCATCGGCATCTTGTACTGCCCACCCGACATATAGAGCATTTTCGCGGCGGCGTTTACGACTTCATCGATCGCGAGCAGCGCGAAGTTCCAGGTCATGAATTCCACGATCGGCCGGAGCCCGACCATCGCAGCTCCGACGCCGACGCCGGCGAACCCGAGCTCAGTGATCGGAGTATCGACTATGCGCATCGGGCCGAACTCGTCGAGCAGTCCCTTGGAGACCTTGTATGCGCCGTTGTATTGCGCGACTTCCTCCCCCATGAGGAAGACGCGGTCGTCCCGCTGCAGCTCCTCGCGGAGCGCCTGCGTCAGTGCGTCCCGGTAGGTTACGACCGCCATCAGGAGCTCGTGTCCGCGTAGACGTCGGTGTACAGCTTCTCGAGCGGCGGCTCCGGGCTCGCGTCCGCAAAATCCCACGCGTCCTGCGCGATCGCCTTCGCTTCGTCGTCGATCTTGTGCATCTCGCCCTCGGTGAGCTCGCCAGCCTCGAACATGCGGTTGTGGAGGAGCAGGATAGGGTCCCTTTTCATGTTCTCTTCCAGCTCGTCCTTCGTGCGGTAAGTGCCACTCGCCGCGTCGGACATCGAGTGGCCCATGAAGCGATAGGTCTTCATCTCGATGAGTGTCGGCCGCTTCTCTTTTCGTGCTCTCTCTACCGCGCGCGCCATACACTCGCGTACGGCGAAGACGTCCTGCCCGTCCACCGATTCGCCTTCCATCCGATAGCCCTTGGCGCGGACGAGCACGTCCTCGTTCGCGGTCGAGCGGGAAATAGCTGTCCCCATGCCGTAGCGGTTGTTCTCGATGATGAAGACCACGGGCAGCTCCCACAACGAAGCGAGATTCAAAGCTTCATGAAAAGCGCCGATGTTCACCGCGGCCTCCCCGAAGAAGCACACGCACACCTGGTTCCCGCGCCGATACTTGATGGCGAAGCCGACGCCTGCGGCGACTGGAACGTGCCCACCAACGATCCCGTGCCCACCGAGGAAGTTCGTCTTGGCATCGAAGATATGCATGGAGCCGCCCTTTCCACCGGAGGATCCAGTGTCACGGCCGAACAGCTCCGCCATGACGGCGCGCGGGCTCACTCCCCGAGCGAGAGCCTGTCCGTGGTCGCGGTAAGCGGTGATCACATAGTCGTCAGGGCGAATCATGGACATCACGCCGGTGGAGATTGCTTCCTGCCCGATGTAGAGGTGGCAGAAGCCGCCAATTTTTCCGAGCGCGTACGCCTCAGCGCATCGCTCCTCGAAGCGTCGCTGCAGCAGCATCGAACGTAGCAGCTCGCGCCGGACCTCCGGGGTAGTTGCCGCGAGATCATTTTGTGGCGAGGCATCAGCGCCATTGTTGCCGGGGCTGCCTTTGTCTGACCGCTTTTGGGCGGGCGCGCGCTTCGCGTCAGTGCTCATACGCCTGCCGCCTGTACCTGCTCCCACGCGTGATAGCTGGAGCGAACGAGTGGACCTGATTCGACGTGCCGAAAACCCATTTCCATGCCAATCTCGTAAAGCCTTTTGAATTCCTGAGGAGTGTAATAGCGGTCGAGAGCGATGTGCGCATCAGAGGGGCGGAGGTACTGTCCGAGGGTGAGAATGTCGACGTCCACATCGCGCAGGTCACGCATCACGGTGATGACTTCCTCGATCGTTTCTCCCATGCCGAGAATCATTCCGCTCTTGGTGGGAATGTCGGGCGCTATTCGCTTGGCGTAGCGGAAGATCTCCATCACCCTGGGGTATCGCCCTCCGGGTCGCGCCTTCTTGTAAAGGCGCGGCACGGTCTCGGTGTTGTGATTGTAGATCTCCGGTCCGGCCTCGAGCACGGTGCGGATGCTGTCTTCGTCGCCCTGGAAATCTGGGACGAGAACTTCGACGGAGCAGCCCGGAATTCTCTCGTGAATCTGACGGATCGTTTCGGCGAAGATGTAAGCCCCGAAATCGGGGAGGTCGTCGCGATCCACTGAAGTGATTACCGCGTGCTGGAGTCCCATCTCAGCGATCGCTTGCGCAACGCGCTCGGGCTCGGCGATGTCGTACTTGGGAGGACGTCCGTGCGCGACGGCGCAGTAGGCGCAGTTTCTGGTGCAGACATCGCCCAGGATCATGAAGGTCGCGGTGCCATGCTCCCAACACTCGCCGACGTTTGGACAATGCGCTTCCTCGCACACCGAGTGCAAGTCGAGCTCACGCATCAAGTGCTTGAGCCGCATGTAGTTGGGGCCTCCGGGCGCTCTCACCTTGAGCCACGACGGCTTCCGCTCCGGGAGCGGTTCCGCGCGGTGTCGCCCCATGATCTGATAAAGAGTATCTGGCATCGTTGAGGCCCGCGGGGAAGAGAGTCCGTCGAGCCTAGGCAATCTACATCAAAAACGGTCGGGGCGAAATTGTGACAAGTCGAGGCTAAGTGGTGTTCCTGTCACAAGATCGGCGATTAAATCACCCGTTAGGGGGGCCATCAGCACGCCATTGCGGGAGTGACCGCAGGCGTAGATGAGCGAGCGATGCTCCGGATCGGGACCAAGAATGGGCAGCATGTCGGGAGTGACGGGACGAAGCCCTGCCCAGGAGCGTGTTGCATTGCTCCACGAACGGCCCGGGCAGATCTCTTCCGCAGCCAATCGAATTTTCTCGATTCCTTCGCTCGTCGTACTCGCGTCGAAGCCGACATCCTCCATCGTGGTTCCTCCAATCGTCGAATCGCCTCGCGGGACCACGTAACCT
>CATPBN010000022.1 GCA_955652635.1 uncultured Gemmatimonadaceae bacterium | reverse complement strand
GTAGGTGACTTCGCGATTGTGCAGAATCGCGCGCCCCCCAGTTGGTCTCCGAACAACGTCGAGGCCAGCCGCATGAATCCTCTCGACGTCGTACAGGCCCGACGCCGGCTGGTGTCTGCCGAACGAGAGAGTTGGCCGAGTCCAGGAGTAAACGCTGAACACCGTCTCCGACGTCTTAGCGGCGCGCGCCTGCAATGCCGTGTCCCGCGCCATATTCTCCGCGCCCGAGCGCGGCGGCGCGAGGAGAACTCGCCAGCGTCCGTAACTTCGCCGGGGGTGCATAGAGTGTTAAATTGTCACTCTTATGAGCACTACAATCAAGCAGGTCGAGGCAGCCATCCCTCCTGCTGAATCCTTCGTTCCACGACATGTAGGACCGGACAACCGGGATGTAGCCAAGATGGTGAAAACGCTCGGCTATGCGTCGCTCGATGCTCTCATTGATGCGACGATTCCGGCGAAGATCCGATTGCGTGGCGGGCTCGATCTGCCGAAGGGAATTACGGAGTCCGAAGTGCTGGCGTACTTCCGGGCGCTAGCCGCGAAAAACCAGGTATTCCGCTCGTTCATCGGAATGGGCTACTCGGACTGCGTGACTCCGCCGGTGATTCAGCGGAACATCCTTGAGAACCCCGGCTGGTATACCGCTTATACGCCCTACCAGGCCGAAATTGCGCAGGGACGACTCGAGGCGCTGCTCAATTTCCAGACTATGGTGATCGACCTCACCGGACTGGAGATCGCGAACGCATCACTTCTGGATGAGGCGACAGCCGCGGCTGAAGCGATGACGATGAGCTACGCACTCAAGGGGAAATCGGGGAAGGAAGTATTTCTCGTCGCATCGGAGTGTCATCCACAGACGATCGACGTGGTCAAGACCCGCGCCAGCGTTCGTGGGATCGAGGTGCGAGTGTCGAGCTATGCGGATTTCGAGGTCGGGCCCGACGTTTTTGGCGCACTCGTGCAGTATCCGGCGACTGACGGCGCCGTCATCGATTACACGAAGACTTGCGAGCGGGTGCATGCCGCGGATGCGCTGGTGACGGTTGCCGCAGATCTGCTGAGTCTCGTACTGCTCACGCCTCCTGGCGAATGGGGTGCTGACGTCGTCGTCGGCAACACCCAGCGCTTCGGCGTCCCGCTCGGATACGGCGGCCCGCATGCGGCCTACTTTGCGACAAAAGACGAGTTCAAGCGACAACTCCCTGGTCGCATCATCGGCGTTTCCCGTGACGCTGACGGCAAGCCCGCGTTGCGCATGGCGCTCCAGACGCGAGAGCAGCACATACGTCGCGAAAAGGCGACGAGCAACGTGTGCACGGCGCAGGTGCTGTTGGCCGTGATGGCCAGCATGTACGCGGTCTATCATGGGCCAGAGGGACTCACGCGCATCGCAAAACGTATCCACGGATTCACGACCGCGCTCGCCGAGGGACTGCGCAGACTCGGCTTTGCCATCGCGCACGACGATTACTTCGACACGATTCGCGTCGCGCTGGGGAAGCGAAGCCCATCAGCCATCCTCGAGCAGGCGCGCAACCGGCAGATCAACCTTCGGGCGATGGACGACCGAAGCATCGTCGTCGCGCTCGACGAGACAGTGAGCAGCGAGGACATTGAAAACCTCTTTGCGGCATTCAATGACGGCAAGGAACCCGGCTTCACGCTCGACGACGTAGTGTCGGCCGCGGACTTCCGCTACGATGAACGCTTCAACCGGACGACTCCGTTTCTTACGCACCCGGTCTTCAACAAGCACCACGCCGAGACCGAGATGCTGCGGTACATGAACAAGCTGCAGTCACGCGACCTCTCGCTCGTCCACTCCATGATTCCCCTCGGCTCGTGCACGATGAAGCTGAACGCGACCGCGGAGATGATGCCGATCACCTGGCCGGGCTTTGCGAAGATCCATCCCTTTGCACCGCTCGATCAGACGGAAGGTTACCAGCGACTGTTCGACGAGCTCGAGCGCGCGCTGGCGGAGATCACCGGGTTCTCGGCAGTCTCATTGCAGCCGAATGCCGGATCGCAGGGAGAGTATGCCGGGCTGCTGGCGATTCACGCCTATCACGCGTCCCGCAACGAGGCGCACCGCAACGTGTGCCTCATTCCGCAGTCGGCGCACGGGACGAATCCGGCGAGCGCGGTGATGGCGGGGATGAAAGTCGTGGTGGTGAGGACCGACGAACGTGGAAACATCGATGTCGCCGACCTGCGCTCGAAGGCAGAAGAGAACGGGCTGCATCTCTCCGCGCTCATGATCACTTATCCATCGACTCACGGCGTGTTCGAGGAGTCGATCACCGAGGTCTGCAGCATCGTCCACAAGTACGGCGGCCAGGTGTACATGGACGGCGCGAACATGAACGCGATGGTTGGGTTGTGCCGGCCAGGAGACATAGGGGCCGACGTGTGTCACCTGAACCTTCACAAGACATTCTGCATTCCGCACGGCGGTGGCGGTCCGGGGATGGGGCCGATCGGTGTGGCGAAGCATCTCGTGCGGTTCCTGCCCGGCCATCCGGTGGTGCAGCTCAATGGACGCGACGACGTTGGAGCCGTTTCAGCGGCACCGTGGGGCAGCGCGAGCATTCTTCCGATCTCGTACTCCTACATCAAGCTGATGGGAGGCGAGGGCCTCGAGTACGCGACGAAGATCGCGATTCTGAACGCGAACTACATCGCAAAACGGCTCGAGCCGCATTTCCCCGTGTTGTACAAGGGCGCGCACGGAACCGTGGCTCACGAGTGCATTGTCGATACGCGGGTGGTGAAACAGTCCAGCGGCGTCGAAGTGGAGGACATCGCGAAGCGTCTGATGGACTACGGCTTCCACGCCCCGACAGTCTCCTTCCCGGTGCCCGGAACGCTGATGATCGAACCAACGGAGAGCGAGCCGAAGGAAGAGCTCGACCGGTTCTGCGACGCGATGATTGCGATCCGGGAGGAAATCAGGGAGATCGAGACGGGTACGGCCGACAGGCAGGACAACGTTCTCAAGAACTCGCCTCATCCCATGAGCCGAGTGGTCTCGACCACGTGGACGCATCCGTATACGCGGGAACAAGCCGCATTTCCCGCGAGCTGGACGCGGGATTTCAAGTTCTGGCCGGCGGTCGCGCGGGTAGAGAGCGCCTACGGTGACCGGCATCTGGTCTGTTCGTGTCCGTCGACCGATTCCTACGTCGAAGCCGAAGCCGGGACGAGCTAGAACCGGGCATCACGGCTGCGGGAGTCGCTACCCGGTCCGCTTCTTATACGCGTCCGACTTCATCAGAGCATCAACCGCTGACGGATCGCTCGGCTTGATCTTGATCATCCAGCCCGCGCCGTAAGGATCGCTGTTCACCAGCGCCGGCTCTTTGTCGAGCCTGTCATTGATGGCGACGACCTCACCCGCGATCGGCGAGAAGAGCTCCGACACCGCCTTGACCGCCTCGATGGTGCCGAAGACGTCGTGCTTTCCGAGCTTCGTGCCGACCTTCGGCAGCTCTATGTACACG
>CATPBN010000021.1 GCA_955652635.1 uncultured Gemmatimonadaceae bacterium | reverse complement strand
TCGGCCGTGGAGAATCCCGGGCGCGAAATGATGCGCACGAGCTCGTCCTCGGACAGCTTCGTGGTCCCCGCGTCGACGAGGCCGAGCTTCTTCGCGCGCGGCAGTACTTTCCCTTGATCGATGCCACGCCCGTCGTCGGTGACACGAATGAGCACGGTGGCGCGATCCCGCTCCGCGGTGAGCGTGAGCGTAGCTGTTGGCGGCTTGCCGGCCTTCTTTCGCTCGGCCGGGGTTTCGATCCCGTGATCGAGCGAATTCCGCAGCAGGTGCAGCACCGGTTCTCCCATCTCATCGAGCATGGAGCGGTCGAGCTCGATCTCCTTCCCTTCGATCTTGAACTCGACTTCCTTGCCGAGGGAGCGTGCGGTGTCGCGGACGACGCGTGGAAAACGGTCGAACACCTGCCACACCGGGACCATCCGGCTGTTCATGATCTCGCTTTGAAGCGTCGCCACGATCTGGGAGGCACGGAGAGTGGCTTCGAGGAGCGATTCGTCGCCCACGCGTTCGGCGATCTGGGCGATGCGATCACGAGCGATCACTAGCTCTCCCATCAGATTCATCAGCGCATCCAGTCGACGAGCGTCGATGCGAATGTGACGAGCCGCTTTCGCCACCGGCGCCTTTGCCTCTTCCTCGTTCTTCGCCACGGCCATAATGGCGAACTCGGTCGTGAAGGTCTGCGTAAGCTCCTCGTTCGAGGCGGCCCGGATCCGGGCGAGGACCTCCGTCGCGTCCAGCTGGGTCGGAGTCGCGGCGGTCGCCAGGTCTACCGCCTCTTCCAATGCATCTACGCCGGCGAAGAGAGTGTCCATGATTACTGCAGTCACGTTCAACGAGCCGGTTCTCAACCGGTCGAGCAGAGTTTCGAGCTCGTGGGAGAGCTCGCTGACCGACGTATAGCCCATCGCCCCGCCCATTCCCTTCATCGTGTGCACCGCACGAAAGAGACGGTCGATAGCCGCAATGCTCCCACCACGCTCCAGCTCGAGGAGTGCGTTGTTTATTTCCGAGAGGTTTTCACGACTCTCGGAAAGAAAGAGCTTGGCGTAGCGGCCTGTGTCCATCAGGCAAGTACCCGCTGAACCGCTTCCAGCACGCGACTCGGCTGGAAGGGCTTGACTACGAAGTCACGCGCTCCAGCCTGCAACGCTTCCTGGACGAGTGCCTGCTGCCCCATCGCGCTGCACATGAGAATTCGCGCCGATGGGTCCAGCTGAGTGATCTGCTTCACCGCCTCAATGCCGCCCATCTCGGGCATGATGATGTCCATCGTCACCAGATCCGGCTTGAGCTGCTGGTACTTCTCGACTGCCTGCTTTCCGTTTTCCGCTTCGCCGACGACCGTGAACCCAGCCTGCGACAGAATATCGCTGACCATTGTCCGCATGAATACTGCGTCGTCACAAACCAGCACAGTGCTGCTCACCCTACCTCCCTTGTCCGATGACTTGCTGAACCAACGCTTTGATGTCGAGCACCATGACCCGTTTATCCTCGATCTCTACGACTCCAGTGACTATACCTTCCGCAATCGAATCCGGCGCGTCGGCATTCGCG
Organism: uncultured Gemmatimonadaceae bacterium; assembly: GCA_955652635.1. GTDB lineage: Bacteria > Gemmatimonadota > Gemmatimonadetes > Gemmatimonadales > Gemmatimonadaceae > UBA4720. The sequence goes on along the minus strand of CATPBN010000021.1, from coordinate 3,077 downwards.
AACTGATCGATCGGGACGTCATGGATGTCACGAACGTCGTCCACTCCGACTCCGACCAGCCTCTCGAAATAATCCGCGAGCAGAATCAGGCCGCTCGTCTTCGCGCAGGGCGGCTTCCCAAGCACGATTCCGCCGTCAATGACGGTAACGATTGTTCCGCGCAGGTTGATTAGACCGCACACGGTGTCGGGGGCTCCTGGCAGCCTCGTCGTCCGCTGCGTCGGCACGATCTCGCGAAACGACTCCATGTCGCAAGCGAATACGCTGCCCCCGACCTCGAACGCCAGGAGACGGCGTGTCGGGATCCGTGGCGCTTCCTCGACGGTCTGTTCCGGAGGTACCGTCGCGGACTCACTCATAAAATCGGAACGACGTAAGGGGGTCCTTGCCGGGAGGAAGGGCGTGTTCGCCCGACATCACGGCAAGAGCGCGCGCGAGGTCCTCCGGAAGGGGGGAGCGGAAATCGAGCGGCTTGCCAGTCACGGGGTGGTTGAATGCGAGCCAGGCCGCGTGGAGGAAGTGGCGCTTGGGAGGAAGTCCGGCCACACGACGTCCTCCGCCTCCGCCATACACGTCGTCGCCCATGACAGGATGGCCGATAGACGCGAGATGAACGCGGATTTGGTGAGTCCGTCCGGAATGGAGATGCGCACGAAGAAGGTCCCCCGCGTCGAACCGGGCAAGGCGTATGAGGTCGGTCTTGGCCGGCCGACCTTTATTGACGATTGCCATGCGCTTCCGGTCTCGCGGATCCCGGGCTATTGGCTTGTCGATCGTGAGGGCGTCGCTGGTGATATGGCCCCAGGTCATCACCGCATAGCGCCGGACGACCCGGCGGGCGGCTATCGCCGCGCTCAAAAGCCGGTGCGCGCGGTCGGTTTTTGCCACCACGAGCAGTCCCGAGGTCTCCTTGTCGAGACGGTGCACCATTCCGGCTCGCTCCGGCTCTCCTTCACTCGACAATGCCCCACCCCGCCCGAGCAGAGCGTTCACGAGGGTGCCACTCCAGTTACCCGGCGCGGGGTGGACGACCATCCCGGCAGGCTTGTCGACCACGAGCAGCGACTCGTCCTCGTAGACGATCGCGACGGGGATCGTCTCCCCCGTGATCGTTCGCTTCTCCACCTTCGGGACTTCGACGCGCACCACGTCTCCCGTAGCGGTTCGATAACTGGCCTTTTGCGGTCGTCCACTCACGAGGACGTGTCCTTGCGCGATCAGAGTCGCCGCCTGGGTGCGGGAAAGCTCTGCTCTCTGGGCAATAAAGAGATCGAGGCGGACATCGCTGTCCGCCTCGACTGGAAACTCTCTGATGTCGCTCAGAGCTAGATCTCCGTCGGCGTATCCGATACCGATGCCGGTGTGACGACGGCTCCCGGCGATCGCTCTTCTCCCCATAACACCCACGCGAGGAGAAAGGCCCCGACACTGACCGCCATGTCTGCGACGTTGAAGGTCGGCCAGCGGATGTCTCCGACGCCGACGTCGATGAAATCGACAACGCCTGTCGCTGACCGAACGCGGTCGATGAGATTGCCCACCGCTCCGCCGCAAACCAGCCCGAGGGCGATCGTGCGCAGGAAATCACCCTGACGCGTGGCCTGGTAAAGACGGCCGAGAATGATGAGCGCACCCGCTGTGAGCGCCATGAAGATCCACCGCGAGTAGATCCCGAGATTCAAGCCAAACGCGGCGCCCGGATTGTAAACGAGCGTCAACCGTACGTGGTTGCCGATGATCTCGTGCGGAATGTGCTGCGGCGACAGGTTTGCCGCGGCCATCAGTTTCGTTGCCAGATCCAGCGCGACCACGAGTACCAAGGTGCCCCAGAAGAGGGGCGGATTAGGCTTGGCGCTTTCCATCTTCTTCGCGCTGCTTGCACTCGATGCAATATCTGGCGTGCGGCAGTGCGTCGAGACGCTCGAAGCTGATCTCGCGAGCGCAGTTGTGGCATTTGCCGAACTGCTCGGGATTGCGATAAAGCCGGCGAAGCGCTTCGTCAATGTGCCAGAGGAAACGGCCCTCCTGGCTCGCGAAGAGAAACGCCTTTTCGCGCTCCATCGCGTCGGTACCCTGGTCGGCCATGTGGAAGGAGTACGCGCTCAGATCGCCGTCCGCGCCTTGCGGCGTCGACCCGAAAGTCTCGTCGTAATGACCAAGCTCCTTGAGGACGCGCTTGCGCTCTTCGAGCAGGCGCTTCTCGAAATGCACGAGGCTCTTTTTCGGCATCGCCTTCGGTTTTTTGCTGCTAGCTGCTGTTGCCATTTCTAACCAACCCTCTCCAAGGCGACGTCAACGCTCTGCCCATCAAGGTCGAACGCGTGCGTCGCGTGTGTTCCTTCGATTTTATCGCCGATCGAGATACGCACGGCGAGAACTTCCTCGGCGATCCATTTCTGAAACGCCTTCATTGCTTCCTGTATCTCCGCATCCGCCCCAACAAAAAGCGTGATGCGATCACTCACCGCGAAACCCAATTCCTTCCTCAGCTTCTGAATCCTGCTCACCAGCTCGCGCGAGAGTCCCTCGAGCAGAAGTTCACGCGTGACAACCGGATCGAGGGCGGCAAAATACCCGCCTTCCTCCTTCACCACCATCTCGCCCGAAGCGCGGCGAACGACCGTCAGGTCTTCCGCGCTCAGCTCGCGAGACTCGTTCTCCACTGACACGTACAACGGCTTACCCGCCTCGAACTCTCTCAGCGCTTCGCTGCCGAGAGCCTGGACTGCTTCGCTGGCGAGCGGCGTGTTCTTGCCAAACTTCTTACCCAGCGACCGGAAATTCGGCTTAGCCTGTAAAGTTACTAGATCGTCGGCGCTGGAGATGAAGTCCACCTTCTTAATGTTCAGCTCGGCGGCCAGGAGGGGGGTAAGCTCCTCGAGCATGCCCCCGGCCCGCACCCCGGCCCCTTGAAATGCGACCCCTGGCAAAGGCACGACACATACCATTCTGCGGAGCGGCTGGCGCACCTTGACCCGGGCTTCCTCCCGGGCTGCGCGGCCAAGCGTCGCCAGGGTCCGGATGTGGGTCATTGCCCGCTCGAGGTCAACGTCGATTGCACCCGGGCGCGGCCGGGT
>CATPBN010000020.1 GCA_955652635.1 uncultured Gemmatimonadaceae bacterium | reverse complement strand
CAACAGATGCCTGGTCAGCGGTCCGGTGGTGAGGTCTTCCATCGTATCGCTAATGTAGCTGGGGCGCAGTAAGATGTCAGATCGCGCGTCCGGCGCTCACACTGGAGTGGGACTCACTCCGTTGGACGGCGCCGCGTCCATGCCTGCGGATTTGCGAACACTAGTGCGCTGATTGTTCGGCATTGCTAGCGAAGCGGTGAGAGCGAGCTAATAATTGTCGTCGCCATGACAAACGACAACACTTTCGCGATCGAAGCCTCCTCACCGCCATCGCCACGCATGATCGGTGTGGTCTGGGTGCTCTACTTCCTGACAGGGATCCTCGGCACGCTTCTCACGAGGGGGATCCTGGTACCGACCGATGCCGCGTCGACGGCGCACAACATCCTCACGCACGCGAGCTTGTGGCGGGCGGGACTAGCCGTCGATCTCCTCTCGAACCTGATCTACATCGCTCTCACCGCACTGTTGTTTGGATTTTTCAGGCGGGTGAATCCGACCCTCGCGTTACTTGCCGCGTTCTTCAGTCTTGCTGGCTGCACAGTGCAGATCGTGGGCGAGCTGCTGCGGATCGCTCCGTCCGTCGTCCTCGCGAATCCTCAATTGGCAAGCGCCTTCGGTGCGCAGCAGGTCCAGGCAGCGGCGCTACTCAGCGTCACTCTGTACAGGAGCGTCTTTCAGATCTCCTTCGTGCTTTTTGCCTGCTTCGAGCTCGCTACCGGCTTTCTCATTGTGCAATCGACGTTTCTGCCGAGGTGGCTTGGCTGGTGGTTGATGGCTGGTGGAATAGGAGGGCTGACGTTCTTGTGGGCACCGCTGGCGACGTCGATATGGCCCCTGCTTGTCGCGGCCGGCGCGGGTGAACTCGCCTTGCCGGTGTGGCTGCTGGTGAAAGGTGTTGATAGTGCAAAGGTCGGCTAGAGAGATGCGCACGAGTCTATGTCAAGCCGGGCCATCACGAATTCGGGATGACCCTTCAGGAACATACGAGCGCTATCAGGGAAGTCCGCGGCACGAAAGAATGCGTTCTCGCGCGGCTTCATGAGAGCTATTGTATATCGCGAGTTCGGGTCGCCCGATGTTCTCAAGACAGAGGAGGTCGAGAAGCCCGCCCCGGCCGACGGCGAAGTTCTCGTTGCCGTGCGGGCGGCTGGGGTGAACACGTTCGACTGGTACATGGTGCGCGGCAAACCAGCGTTTTTTCGCCTGCTACTCGGCTCGGGTAGGAAACCGTTGGGTGTCGATCTCGCCGGCACAGTGGAGGCGGTCGGACGCAACGTCACGCGATTCAAGTCGGGTGACCAGGTATTCGGAACAGGTCGTGATGCGATGCGGGCCAAACGTGGGTCCTTCGCCGAGTACGTGTCTGTGCCCGAGAAAATGCTGGCCATCAAACCGCGCAACGTAACGTTCGAACAGGCAGCGGCCGTACCCGTCGTGGGCCTTACCGCACTACAAGGCCTTCGCGATCGCGGCCGGGTCGAGCGCGGTCAGAAAGTTCTGATCAACGGGGCGTCGGGAGGGATCGGTACGTTCGCCGTGCAGATCGCCAAGGCGTTCGGGGCCGATGTCACTGGCGTGTGCAGCACCAGAAATGTGGACATGGTGCGACGTATCGGCGCCGACCACGTGATCGACTACACTCGGGAGAACTTCACCGCGGGCGTGACACGTTATGACGTGATCCTCGACATCGTTAGCAACCAATCGTGGCCGGCTTGCCGACGTGTGCTCAGCCCCGGCGGAAAGTACATACCGGTCGGCGGCCCACCGAGCCGCGGCATTTCGCTGATGCTGCTTGAGCCGTTCACGAGGGGGAAGCTCGTTACGTTCGTCGCGCGCGTGAATGTCGGCGACCTCAACGTGATTCGGGAAATGATTGAAGCGGGAGCCGTAACCCCGGTTATCGATCGAAGCTACAAGCTGGAGGAAACCGCAGCCGCAGTACGATACGTAGCCGCCGGCCACACGCGCGGCAAAGTTGTCATTGCGATCGGCGGCTAGCCGGAAAAGTCGTCGATCGCCACTGCTCGACGTTCACGCCTCTCACAAGCAGCCACAGCGCCAGCGAGCCCTCTCCGAGCGCGACGATCGGCAGGATCAGCGGTGCCAACCGGGCGCCAAGCACCGGCGACACGAGAGTCGTGAACGAGGTGATGAGGAAGCTCAAGCCTCCGAGCACCAACAGCACTCCGATTGCCCGTGGGACCAAATACGAGCGGACGATCAGATAACCGACGGAGAATATCTGACATCCAAAAAAGACGTCCTCCAAATTGAATCCGTTGGCACCGAGTAGGATCGCCACCACGCCCCGCAGGTGGCTGGCAACCGGCTCCGTTGCGCGTCGCGCCTCCTCGAACAGCGAGAGGGCGGTGAGCAGGTTGATGGAGCCCGCGGTCCCGCTAAGGAGGCCGGCAAGACCGCAAAACGCGCCGAACAGGGCGACGCTTTTGTTGACCGGTTTGAGCAGCTCGTAGAGGAGGACTGTGACGCCGACGTAGCAAATCTTGCCGAAGAAAAGGACGACGAAGATGAGACGGATCTTTGACCCGGACGCCAGGACATTCGCGGCCAACGTTCCCGGGTCGCCGTGCAAGTCGAGGGAGGCCTCGCCGATGACGGCTGCGATGCTGGCAAGGATGACCATCAGCCATAACGCGCCAGCCATCCGTGCGCCAAACAGGGGGGATGACTCGGTGGATGTGTCCGACGGCATGGCAGGTGTCCTGGGGAAGAGTAGTTTGGCCGGGCGAGACGACACGAGCTAACTATCCTTACGGCCCCCGCCTGCGAAGGTGTCCGTTTCCTAAAACTCCAGCCAGATTCAAAAGCAACGGAGACGAACATGCGGATTGGGATTCTTGGTTCTGGCCTGATGGGTGGCAAGCTCGGAACGATCTTCTCCCGAGCCGGCCACGACGTGGTGTTCAGCTACTCGCACAGTAAGGCCAAACTCGACAAACTGGCGCGCGATGCGGGCGGGCAAGCTCGTGCCGGTACGCCGGCGGAGGCGGCGCGCGACGCAGAGGCATTGTTGCTCGCCGTCCACTGGTCGCGCGTCGACGATGTGCTGAAAAAGGCGGGCGATCTGTCCGGCAAGGTCATCGTGAGCTGCTCGCTGCCAATGAATGCGAACGACACCCGCCTGGTCATCGCGAACACGTCGTCCGGTTCGGAGGAGCTCGCGAAGAAAGTTCCGAAGGCTCACATCGTCTCTGCGTTCAACACCGTGCCGAGCGAAGTGCTGTTCAGCGTTTTTGAAAGTGCGGGGAGGGAAGGGGGAAGCGGGAAGAGGGGAACGGCCGAGTGTTGTGTATTGCGGGGACAACGCAAAGGCGAAGAAGGTGGCTGCTCAATTGATCAGTGATGCTGGCTTCGAGCCGATCGATGCCGGGCCGCTGCGAATCGCGCGCTACACTGAGCCATTCACGCTGCTCATTGGGCAACTCGCGTACGAAGGAGACCGCGGGCCAGCGATGGCATATCGCTTTGAATGGTTCAGCGTCTGAAAATCGCGTCGAGGGCGGACTGGGCGTCATCGAGCAAATCATACTGCCGCCCGCGTAGATGGGTGCCGACCCGCATCGTGTCACCGAGCTCGAGATGGCGATCGGTACCTGGTTCGAACCGCGGCCACTCCGGAAGACCGCGCCCATTCGGATTCCCTGTCCCAGCGAATTGCACCCAGTACCCGCTCATCGCTCCACGCAGAGCCTGATCGCTCGGCCAACCCAGATCGTTTCCGAACACAAGCGGGACCTCACCACCATGGAAAGCGCCTAGTGCCTGGCCACTCGGTGATGCACCAGCATGGGTGAAGTAATAGAAGTACACATTGGGT
>CATPBN010000019.1 GCA_955652635.1 uncultured Gemmatimonadaceae bacterium | reverse complement strand
GATGGCAAGATCGTTCACGAGCACGTCTTCTACAGGACCAGCTGATCGGGTAAGCGTCAGACCGCGGGGAGGACTGTATCCTCGCGCGCGAAGTCGATGAAGCCTCGGACTGGGTCGGCCGCCAGCAGTACGACGGCCGCCTCGTCCCCCACACTCAAGCCGCGTCGTCCTCGGACCAGGCGCCCCTCGATTCCGTCTGGAACGGTCTTCACCCAGGTGGCCTTTTCCGATATCCCCGAGACGACCGCGTGGAAGGTCTCGCCCACTCGATCCCGGAGTGCGAGAGCCGCTGAGCGTTTGCGCGCCTGACGATCTTCCTTTGCTGGCTCGACACCCTGCGTGTATTCGAAATCGATGAAGCCGTGAACGCTGTCGGTGTTGACGAGCTTGACCGGGATCTTCATTCCCACGACAAGAGGCTTGTAGCCTCTCACGACTCGTCCCTCCGCCGAACCATCGAGTAGCCGGACGTAGGTGCCACTCTCGGAGACGCCAGTGACTTGGGCGTCGAACGTCTGTCCGATGCGCGGACGTAGTCGGTCGGCCTCCGCTTTCTTGCGGCGGCTGCGCTCGAGCTTTCGTGACGCGCCGTCTGTCTCGTGCGCGAAGTCGATGTACCCGCGCGCGGGATCGGCGACCAGGAGCTTGAGTCGCACTGTGTCGCCAACGTCCAGCCCCCGTCCTCCGCGCACGATGCGACCCTCCACTGGCGGACTCAGAACGCGCGCGTACGTGCCCTTCGGAGATGCGGCCGTCACGATCGCGGAGAAATTCTCGCCGACGCGCTCGGCCAACATCGATGCCCCCGCAACTTTTCGCATCGTGCGCTCGACCTTTCGCGCAGCCTCGCCACGCTCGGTGCAGCGAGTGGCAATGTCGGTGAGCTCCTGATCGGAATATGGCGGCGGCCCGCCCGACGTAACCGCGCGCAGCATTCGCTGAGTGACGAGATCCGCGAACCGGCGATTCGGCGCGGTGGAATGCACGTAGTCTGCGACAGCGAGCCCGAAATGGCCGGTCTCCCGGCGATCACCGAGTCGACGCTCGAGGACGTAGATCCCCGGGCCGAGGAGCTTGACGACGGAGAGCGACAGATCTGCGAAGTGATCGGGATCGGCCTCGCGGCGGCGGGCGAGGAACTCGGCCAGGGAAACGTTGTCGGGCTTCTCGGGAAGGACTTCCCCTACGTCCGCCGCCAGGGCAACAATGCGATCCCACCGTTTCGGTTCGCGCACGACGCGCCGCAGCGATGGAGAGCCTCGGTCGAGGAGATAAGTGGCGACGGATCTGTTCGCCGCCACCATGAAATCCTCGATCATGTCGCGTGCGCGATTGCGACGCACAACGGCTAGATCGACGACCTTTCCGTTCGCCACTACCGGTCTGGCCTCGACGCTCTCGAAGTCGAGCGCGCCCGCAATGCTCCTCGCGCGTCGCAGCCGTTGCGCCGCTTCGTCCTGAAGGTGAAGCTGCTCGCTCTGCACGGAGGATGCTGCAATCGCCGGCGGCGCTGGTCCTTTGCCCTCGAGCCACAGACCAACGGATTCGTAAACAAGCTTCGCCTGATTGCGCACGAGCGCGCGGTAGACCGACGCCTTGCCCAGCGCGCCGTCGGGCCCGACGTCGAATTCGACGACGATCGCAAGACGGTCCTCGGCTTCGCTCAACGACGAGAGATCGCACGACAGCCGGTCGGGCAGCATGGGGAAAACAGCTACGCCTGTATAGACGGACGTGGTGTTCTTGGCAGCGTGTTCGTCCGCGGCGGAGCCGGCGTGGACGAGCGTATCGACGTCGGCGACGCCAATGCGGATGCGGATCGAGCCGTCCGCGACTCGCTCGGCAACTTCGATCTGATCGAGGTCGCGCGATTCCTGGTTGTCGATAGAAGACCACGGCAGAGCGCGCAAGTCGCGGACGCCTTGCGGCAGGGGATCATCGGCGGGTTCGTGGAGTGATCGCACCTCCGACATCACGGCGGGCGAGAAGTCCGGCTCGAAACCGTTCTTCACCATCGCAGCGATCGCGGCGCCGAGAAGTGTTTGTGCTGGGGGCGGCGTAGGCATCAAGGGATGCCTACGCAAGTTGTACTCCGGCGTTAGCCTTCGTACTTGAAGGAAACCTTGATTTTTGCCCGGTAGCTCTCGACCTTGCCGTCCTTTATAGCCATGTCGAGAAGACAGACCTCGGCCACACGCAGGTCGCGCAGTGTTTTCGACGCGCGCTTGATCGCAGCCGCTGCTGCTTTCTCCCAGGAGTCCGTGCTTGTCCCTACCAACTCGATCACTTTGTAGACGCTTTCCGCCATGTCAGTCTCCTTGTCTTCTGTGTTGGTCGCTGTGTACACCTAAAAGGTGGCAACGCAATTTGTAGCCCGAAAGAGCAGGGACCTAGCCCGCTACGGCAAGGTCTATAGTCACCACGCATCCTTCTCCGGGCGCACTCCGTACCTCGATCTCTCCTCCCATAGCCCGCGCGAAATCGCGTGAGATCGCGAGTCCCAGTCCCACACCTGCATACTCCCGGGTCGGGCCGGTCTGCACCTGAAAAAACGGCTCGAACACCCGGTGGATCTTGTCCGGCTCGATGCCGATGCCCGTATCGGAAACGCATATCGAAACCCTGTCACCGGATCGGAGCGCCGTGAGTTCTATACGGCCATGCGGAGGCGTAAACTTGACCGCGTTGCCGAGCACGTTGAGCAGAATCTGACGCAACTTGACCGGGTCGGCGTTCGCCATGAGCGTAGGGTCACACCCGGTCCAGATGTAGGTCAACTCGTGCCGCAGAAGATCGGGACGCAACAGAG
>CATPBN010000018.1 GCA_955652635.1 uncultured Gemmatimonadaceae bacterium | reverse complement strand
GATCTATGCGCTGCAGCAGGTGCAGGCGCGAGTAAATCAAGTTCGGGGTCAGCTGCCCGCCGACCTGGACATCAATGTCGAGCGAATGACGCCCTCGCTGTTCCCGATCATCTCCTACAATCTGGAGGGCGGCGACCCCGGCACTCTCTACGATATCGCTCGCTACCAGCTGAAGCCGCTGATCTCTCGCGTGCCGGGCGTGGGGCGAGTGGACGTGCAGGGAAGCGATATCCGCGAAGTTGAGGTCGTCGCCGACCCGGCACGCCTGGCTTCGCAGCGCATTACTTACGACGACCTCGCCAACGCAATCCGACAGTCGACGAACGTCGCGGCGGTCGGAAGAGTAGCCCAGGACTACAGGCAGTACCTCATCGTGAGCGCGATGGAAGCCCACACGCCTGAGGATATCGGAGCGGTTGTAATCGGAAAGGGCCTGCGAGTGCGCGATGTCGCCACCGTTACGCTCGGCAGTGTCGATCATACTCTAATCATCTCGGGGGATGGCAAGCCCGCCGCGCTTCTGAATATCACGCGGCAGCCAGGTGGGAACACGCTTGCAATCGTCGACAGCATAGCGAACCTCGCGGCGAGCGTGAGGCAGACCCTGCCACCCGGCGCGGTGCTCAAGCCAGTGTACGATCAGGGCGCATTGGTTCGGGACGCGATGGCGTCCGTTCGCGACGCCATGATAATCGGCGCCATTCTGGCCGTGATCATCCTGCTTCTGTTCCTGCACCACGCACGAATCACTGCAATCAGTGCGTCGTCGATTCCGCTGACGCTCGCGATCAGTGTCTACGCCATGTACCTGGTTGGTCAGACCTTCAATCTGATGACGCTGGGAGCGATGGCGATCGCGATCGGACTTGTGATCGACGATTCCGTGGTCATCACGGAAAACATTGTTCGGCACCTGCGAATCAATCCGAATCGTCACGAGGCTATCAGGCAGGCGGTGCACGAGTTGATCTGGCCGGTGACGACATCAACGCTTACTACTGTCGTCGTCTTTCTACCGCTTCGTCTGCTGACGGGCGTCGTCGGGCAATTTTTTGCTGCGCTTTCGATCACGCTTACCATCGCGGTGATGGTGTCGCTGTTGCTAGCGCTTTCGATTATCCCGCTGATGGCCGATCAGTTCTTGACGGAAGCGGACGCCGAGCTTGAGGAGCCGGTCGTCAAACCAGGAATTGGGAAGCGAGCTGGCACTCTTCACCGGGTCAGCCAGTCGCTGGACGCGCTCTCCCTTCGCTACCAACGCTCACTGGCGCGGGTGCTCAACCATCCTCGCCGCATGTTGGTTGCGGGGGGAATTCTCGTCGTAGCTGGATTCGTGGCGCAGCGTCTCGTGGGAACCGGTTTTCTGCCACTGATGGACGAAGGTGCTTTTGTTCTCGACTTTTTCACTCCAGGGGGGACCGCTCTCTCGGAGACCGATCGCGAGGTTCACATCGGCGAGAAGATTCTTGCCCAGACACCTGAAATCGTGGCGACGTCGCGCCGTACCGGTGCCGAGCTGGGTCTGTTCGCCACCGAGCAGAACAAGGGTGACATGGTCGCGCGGCTCAGGCCGCAGGGGGACCGATCGCGGACGATTTTCGAAGTGATCGACGAAGTGCGCGTCAAAGTCGCGAGCGCTGTGCCCCGGCTGCACATCGATTTCGTGCAGATCCTCTCCGATGTCATCAATGACCTGGCCGGGTCGGCGCGGCCCGTCGAGATCAAGCTGTTCGGCACTGATCTGAACCAACTTGAGAAATACGCAACGTCGCTCGAGCCGAAGCTTACAGCGATTCCCGGCTTGGTCGATCTGTTCAACGGAATCAGCGAACCGAGCGCGGAACTAGCGATGCGGGTAAGCGACGCGGAATCCAATCGCGTCGGGCTTACTCCGGAGCAGGTTTCTACTGCAGCGACCGGCGCGTTGCTCGGTGCGCAGGCCGGTGAAATACGATTGTCAGACCGCGCAATTGGCGTCCGCGTTCGGGCGCCCGACAGCGTGCGGTACAATCCCAATCAGCTTCGCGCGATACCGATCGTCTCCCCACAGACCGGCGCGCCGGTTCCCCTCGGAACTCTGGCCACGTTCACGCCGGGCGAGACACGCGCTGAGCTATTGCGAGAGGACCAGCAGCAGATGATTGCGATAACCGCCGACGTGACTGGAAGATCACTTGGCAGCATAATCAGCGATGTGCAGCAGGTATTGACCATCCAGAAACCGCCGGCCGGAGTGCGAATCGAGCTCGGAGGACAGTACGCGAGCCAGCAGGAGGCGTTTCGCGGATTCCTTCTCGTACTTGGCCTGGCGATAGCTTGCGTCGTCACGATCATGGTGCTCCAGTTCCAATCGTTCATCGAGCCGTTCGTGGTGCTGCTGGCTGCGCCGCTCTCGTTCGTGGGCGCGATGCTTCTGCTGCTGATCACGGGTACGCCGCTCAACGTGTCGTCGTTCATGGGCCTGATTCTTCTCGTGGGCCTGATCGTGAAGAATGGAATCATCCTGCTCGACTTTACGCGACATCGCATGCAGACCGAAGACGTCACGCTCGAGCAGGGCATCATCGAAGCGGCGGGGGTGAGAGTGCGTCCGATTCTCATGACGACTCTTTGCACACTCTTCGGATTGCTTCCTCTCTCGCTCGGCCTCGGCGCCGGTAGTGAGATGCAGCGGCCACTCGCCCTCGCCGTAATCGGCGGCCTCGCGCTCTCCACGCCGATCACGCTTTACGTCGTGCCGACTCTTCTAGTGGCGATCAGAGGGCGGAACTACAGGCTCTCGGACAGTCACGAAGGCGTCGCGACCACCGCCGAGATGAAAGGGACTGCCAAATAGTTGGGGACGGTACCCGCCAACCACCGTTCCCGTATTTTTACAT
>CATPBN010000017.1 GCA_955652635.1 uncultured Gemmatimonadaceae bacterium | reverse complement strand
GTGGGTCACTGTCACACCATGGGCGGTCAGGAAGTACAGTCTGGCGCCTTTCATTCTCAGAAGCGTGTCATTGGGGAATTCCTGGGACAGGATCTTCGCCGGCGCATCGGCGTTCTCAAATTTGTCTCCAGGCGCAACGCCGATGAAGATCAACCGGTCGTTCGTCGCGTAGAGAATTCCGTTGGCACCGCGATAGTAGTCTGTCGGGCGGCGCATGAACACTCTCGCTTTGCGCTGAACCTTCTCTCCGTAATGGAGCATGCCTCCTTGCAGCTCACGGTCTGCGGCGGTCCAGGCCTTGGGAGCGTCTACGTGTCGCATGAAAAAGAAATAGCCGAACAGAACCAATCCAACGAGAACTATCGCAAGACCAAGCAGCGCCTTCTTTAGAAAGCGGAACGTGCGGTAAAGTCCCTCAGACTCTTTCATTGTGGATCAGTGTAGTGGGAGTCGCGCACCCGCGGGAGGGCAATCTCCATACCGGGTCTGGCATGTGAGGTGCAACCGAAACCCGCATGGCCGACCTCGAGAACGACACGCGGCAGTCTGGGGCCGGAGATCCCTTTACGAACGTCGCGGTCAGGAGACCAGTCAGGCCGACCGCGCGTTGGATGCGCGTTCTCAAGGCGGCGCTCCACGGCAGCGGGGCCGCCCTTCTCCTCGCGGCCGGCACTGTCTGGACGCTGCGGCAGCAGCACCCCCAGTATGTGAAACCCGGCGAACTGCTCCATCTGCCCCCAGCCCTCGTAACCGCTGCGGCTCCAGGGACGGAGCCCTACACTCCTCCCACCGATGCCAAAGCATTGGTGGAAATCCAGAAGGTGGCGTTTTCGCTGAGGAAGTACACGAATGACACGGTTCTCGCCCGAAGGATTGCCTCGGCGATCGTCGTACAAGGAGGGAAAAAGAACATTGACCCCGCCCTCCTTGTCGGGGTAGTGCTTACGGAGGATGCGAAGCTCGATCCCAACGCAAAGAGCTTCGTCGGCGCGCGCGGATTGATGCAGGTAATGCCGTTCCACGCCGGCAAATGGCCGGGATGCTCGTCGGCCGACCTGTTCGCGATAGACTCCAACATCTGTCATGGAGTGAGCATCCTGGCCGATTTGATCAAGCGATCCCCGAGCGTTTCATCGGCATTACAGAGATACAACGGGTGCGTCCGCGGCACGAATACACCCAACTGTCACACCTATTCGGGCAAGGTGCTGAAGTTCGCGGAACAGGCCGCGAGCCAGATGCTGGGCTTTTCGGTGGCTCAATAGAGTGGCGCGGGTCCGATATAAACATCTGACCACAAGATAAAAGCTAGCCCGCCAATGAGTAAGTGCATGCGGGACAGGCACTTACTCTGCCATCAATCACATAGATGGTATTTTCGCTTCTGGGGGGCCACCCCGGATTTGAACTTTTTCTTGACCGAATTCGTCAATAGAGGTACCGTTATACGTATCTCAGCAGTGGCATTACTACAATAGATTCGAAATGCCAGAATGGATTGGACGGGAGCTCGAGCGAATCAGAAAGCTCAGAGGTCTCCGTCGTGAAGACGTTGCGGCACGTCTGCCCAGACCAGTGTCGCCGTCAACGATACGCAATATCGAGCATGACGAGGACTACAATGTCTCGCTCGATCTTTTGCGACAGATAGCGGCGGTGCTCGGCGCCAAAATCCTGGTCTCACTCGAGGCCGAGGATCTTAAGCGCTGGCATACGCCACCAGGTCAGAGGCCGGCGATCAATCTGGACGACATGCCGCCGGTCGTGGGACAGGAGAGGCTGATCGACAACGAGTACTTCATCCGGTACATCCGGGCGCGTCATCCGGACTGTCCGCTGACGAACTCGCAGATCGGTCGAAGAATGTGGGACTTCGCCAAGCCCAGAGGAGCGGAGCTGGTGAAGGGAAGAATGCAGGTGAAGAAACTGCCGGCGACGGACAGCATCGCAACATACAGGCTTCCGACGACAGCAGCGCAGTACCGAGTTCGTGAGCGGGATATGGAAGTGTTGCACGGTTTTGCGGATCGGTTGGGCCGGGCGTACCGCGATGAGAAGGGAAGGGTTCTGGTCCCCCTCATTTGAGCGCGTTCGGGCTGTACTAATTCCAGGAGAACCTGTGAAGAAGTCACTCAAGCCGTTACATGCACCGCCGCCAAGGCTGTCTTCTCCAATGAAGACCGCCATGCGCTCAGCCGCCCATGGAATTGTTCTGGGTGTGCTGCTCGTGAGCGGTGCCGTGTGGACGATATCGCAGCAGCATCCGCTATATGCGAACCCGGGCAAGCTCCTCAGACTGCCTGTGGCCGTCGTCGACGCTTCACAGCCCACCGAGCAGGCGTTTCGTATCGGTGAGGTTCTGAATCAGTACACTCATGACCGTGGTCTTGCCTTCCGCATCGCCGACGCGCTCGTCGAGCAGGGCCAGAGGGAGAAGATCGATCCGGCGCTTCTGGTCGGCGTGCTTCTTACGGAAGACGCGACCCTGGATCCGCGCGCCCGTAGCTCAGTTGGCGCCCGCGGCCTGATGCAGGTCATGCCGCTTCACAGCGGCAAGTGGGGCTGCGGCTCGAAGGACCTGTTCGACGTCGAGAGCAACATCTGTCACGGCGTGCAGATCCTCAAGGCGGCATTGGACGGTTCGCCGAATACGCGCGTAGCGCTGCTGCGCTACAATGGCTGCGTCAGAGGCCGCAACACGCCTAACTGCCACACCTATGACGACAAGGTTCTCAAGCACGCGGGCCGCGCTGCCGCGGAGATGCGCCTGGTAAAAACGCAAAAGACCGAGTAAGGTTGTCTGGAAAAAGAGCCGGTGCTTAAACGCACCGGCTTTTTTTTGTATGCCGAAGAACCCGTACATCGTGCTCGCGCTTTCCCTCCTCGGGATCTCGATTTCCGGACCGCTCGTCCGCCTCTCGAGCGCGGATCCAGTCGTGATCGCTGTCTGGCGACTCGGCTTCTCGTTGGTGATCGTCGCCGGGTTTCTCATCGCAACCCGCGAATGGCGTGATTGGAAGAGGATCACGTGGCGTGAGGCAATGCTCGCAGTCGCGGCTGGCGTGTCGCTCGCGCTCCACTTCTGGGCGTGGAACGCCTCGATCCGCCTTACTACGATTGCCGCATCGGTAACGCTCGTCAGCCTTCAGCCAGCTGTGGTCGCTGCGATCTCGGCAATTGCGCTTCGGGAGGCTCCTTCCAGACGCCAGCTGCTCGGGATCGCCATCGCCATCGCCGGTGCCCTGGTCATCGCGGCTCCGGACCTACGGGCTGACGTGGGGCTCGCCGGAAATCGACCGCTCCTCGGGAATCTACTGGCAATGTCCGCTGCGGTGACCGCGGCGATTTACTACACGATTGGCCGTCGGCTGCGGGTGTCCCTTGGCATCTGGGCGTATGTCGGGATCGTGTACTCCGCGGCATTCGCCACTCTCGGTGTGATCGCAATCACGCGCGGAATTGCCCTGGCGCCGCAG
>CATPBN010000016.1 GCA_955652635.1 uncultured Gemmatimonadaceae bacterium | reverse complement strand
GATCGAAGAACGTTCCAAGCTCTTCTGCCTCGAAGCCCTTCAGCATCTTCAGCTCGCGAATTCCGTCCTTGTACAGGAGCCAGGCGAGATTGTCGCTGGTTCGCTCTTTCTCGTCCAGGACAACGCGCCCCTCCCACATCATTTGCGTTTCGACGATTCCGAGATCGATCTCGTCGGTCTTTTCCCAGATCGCAGCGAACGCCTCGCGCACCGCTTCGAGGGAGCGCGCGTGCATCGGGTTGTTGGGGAGGTAAAGCTGATGCGCCCGGACAGCCTTGACGAACGACTTGAGGAGGTCGGTGACCAAAATGATCGGAAAGGACGGCTCATCGAGCTCGTCCTGTTCCGCGTTTGCGGTTGCCGACGTTGTCATTCGGGAAGAAGTCCCATCTCAGTTATCTGCGCGAGATCCTTGTCGCCCCGTCCGCTGATGCAGATCAGGAGGGCGTCCGTCTCTTTCCACCGACCCTTGTCCTTGACGACCCAAGCGACAGCGTGTGACGTCTCCAGAGCGGGGATTATCCCCTCCAAGCGGCTGAGGATGCCCAGGCCTTCTACGGCTTCATCGTCGGTGACTGAGACGTACAGCGCCCGACCGGTGTCCTTGAGGTGCGAGTGCTCCGGCCCTACCCCAGGGTAATCGAGCCCGGCGGAGATCGAGTGCGCGGGGTGGACCTGACCGCTTTCGTCCTGGAGCAGGTAGCTGAGCGAGCCGTGCAGCACTCCTGGGATCCCACGCTCGAGGGACGCGGAGTGCTCACCGCTGTCGAGGCCCCTGCCCGCCGCCTCAACGCCGATGAGCTCGACCGAAGTGTCGTCAACGAATGCGTGGAAGATGCCCATCGCGTTCGACCCACCTCCGACGCAGGCGATCACGCTCGTCGGAAGCCGCCCGGCCATCTCGAGCATCTGCTCCTTCGCCTCGCGGCCGATCACCGACTGGAAGTCGCGCACCATTCGTGGGTACGGGGCCGGCCCAACTACCGAGCCGATGATGTAGTAGCTGTTGCTTACGTTCGTCACCCAGTCGCGGATCGCCTCGCTCGTCGCGTCCTTCAACGTTCGTGTTCCGGAGCGCACCGGGACCACCTTCGCACCCATCAGTCGCATGCGGAAAACGTTGAGCTTTTGCCGACGCATGTCCTCTTCGCCCATGTACACCGTGCACTCGAGCCCGAAGCGAGCGCACACCGTCGCGGTTGCGACACCGTGCTGGCCTGCCCCGGTCTCCGCGATGATGCGGCGTTTCCCCATTCGCTGCGCAAGAAGCGCCTGTCCCAGAGCGTTGTTGATCTTGTGCGCTCCAGTGTGGTTCAGGTCCTCGCGCTTGAGGTAGACCGCGCAGCCAACCTCCTCCGAAAAACGTGGAGCGGTACTGAGGGGTGAGGGCCGGCCTACGTATTCCTTGAGCAGGCGATCGAGGTCGGCGACGAATCTCGTATCGCGCATCGCATCATCGAACGCAAGGTCGAGCTCGTCGAGCGCGGGGATGAGCGTCTCGGGCACATATCGGCCGCCGAACGCTCCGAAGCGGTGAACGGTGTCCGTCGCCACTTTAGTGTACGCGAGCGCCGGAAACCGCCGCGTAGAATTCGCGCATCAGCCACGGATCCTTGATTCCCGGCGCGCTCTCGATACCCGACGAGACATCGACGACATCCGGCGCGAGCGTTCGCACAGCCGAGCCCACGTTGCCCGGCTTGAGACCACCGGCGAGGACGACCGCGGAGCTCCCTCGATCACGTGCCAAATCCACCGCGAGCTCGGTCCAGGGCAGAGCCTTCCCCGTTCCGCCAAGCTGCTTGTCACTTCTGGCATCGAGCACGATGGCGTCGGCGGTGTCGAACAAGGTTTCGGCTTCATGGGGTATGCGGGTGCCCGCGATTCTGATCGCTGCCCAGATCTCTCCCTTGAACTTTCCGCGGATTGCCTTCAAGTCGGAGGTCGTTGGATCGTTGTGGAGCTGCACGATGTCGAGGCGCGTCTCCCCCGCGATCCGCGCGATTTCGTCCGCGTCGTTCGTGCCAAATACTCCCACGTGTTTTACCCTCTTCCCGGCCGCCTCGAAAATCTTCGATGCTTGGGCGGAGTTAACGCGCCGGGGTCCGTCGGCAAACACCACACCGATGTAGCTCGCGCCGATCTCCGCGCCGATCGCTGCGTCCTGGGCCCGCGTCATCCCGCAGAACTTAACCTTTGCGAGCACCGGCCGTCCGTGCTACGAGCGTGAGAGCGCGAACTGCTGCCTCTGGATCGGCCGAGGCTGAGAGCTCGGACCCTATCAACACCGCGTCCGCTCCGGCGGCTGCCAATCGAGTCACATCCGCGAGCGACTTCACGCCACTCTCGGCTATCGCCACCGTCCCGCGCGGAATCAGTGGCAAAAGTCGGAGCGAGGTCTCCGGATCGATCTCCAGCGTTTCCAGATTCCTGTTGTTGACGCCGATCAGGCGCGCGTCGAGCGACAGCGCCAAGTCCAGCTCCGCGGCGTCGCGGATCTCAACCAATATCTCGATCCCGAGATCACTCCCGGCCCTGATGAGCTCTTTGAGTCGCGCGGGAGGGACGGCCCGCGCAATTACGAGCGCGGCTGAGGCGCCGAGTGAGCGCGCTTCGAGGATCTGGACGACCTCCACGTGAAAGTCCTTCTTGAGCAGCGGGGTTGGCACCGCCGAGCGCGCACGGGTCAGATCTTCATTTGAGCCGGCGAACCGTCGCGGCTCGGTGAGAACCGATATCGCCGCAGCGCCGCCATTGTGATACGCTCGCACCTGTTTTTCGATATCGAGGCCGGTATTGATCTCGCCCTTCGACGGTGACGACCGCTTGACCTCGGCGATGATCGCAACGTGCGCTCGCCTGAGGACGGCAGCAAATCCGGGTGGTCGGCCAATCGCCGCGATCGCATGGGTTAGCTCGGTGGCGCGAGGGCCGAGCGTTGCGGCGCGGACGCGTGCTTCGTCGGTCAGCTCACCCAGGGTACCGCCCGGCGGCGCCCAGGCAGAAGATGCTTGCGCTTCGGTCGATCTTCGGCTAACGTTGGAATTCGGCAAATGTTCGGTAGGAAAGACCGACCGGTCCGTACTCAAAACCAGCCGCGGAAAAGGATATGTCGCTCACAAAACGCCAGCGGGAGATTCTTACCTACCTCGCGAACTACTCTGAAGAGCACGGGTACGCGCCGAGCTTCGAGGAGATTGCGACGCAGTTTAACTATAACTCCCTCGCCACGGTCCACGAGCATCTCACCAACCTCGAGCGCAAAGGCTACATCAAACGCGCGTACAACGAGAGCCGCGGAATCGAGCTCGTACCGTCGGACGTACTCCCCCGAGCGATGTCTCTTCCGCTGCTCGGCACTGTGGCGGCCGGCTTACCGATCGAGGCTATCCAAATGCCCGAGTCGATCGGCGTGCCCGAAGACCTGGTGCGCCGCGGAGGCAACCACTACGTCCTTCGGGTCCGCGGCAACTCGATGATCGACGAGCAGATTCGGGACGGCGACTTCGTCATCGTGAACGAGAAGAACACCGCCGACAATGGGGAGATGGTGATCGCGCTAATCGACGGCACATCCGCAACGGTCAAGAAGTTTTACCGTGAGCGCGACGGCCGCATTCGGCTGCAGCCGGCCAACGAGAGCATGAATCCGATCTACGTCCACGAGAACGACATCTCGATCCAGGGGATCGTCGTGGGCGTGCTCAGAAGGTTCTAGAGCTAAACCTCTTAAGCCGTTGTCTTGATGGCTCTTGGACTGACTCGCCTCAAGCGTTC
This sequence comes from uncultured Gemmatimonadaceae bacterium, assembly GCA_955652635.1. GTDB lineage: Bacteria > Gemmatimonadota > Gemmatimonadetes > Gemmatimonadales > Gemmatimonadaceae > UBA4720. The sequence goes on along the minus strand of CATPBN010000016.1, from coordinate 134 downwards.
AAGAACCAGTTTCGCCTGCCCCGAGTCGATGGATTTTTTCGCCGCCGCCACTCCATCTGCGTAGGTCTTTACCCTCCCGCTGACATAGATCGCGGCGGCCGCGTTCATGAGAGCAGCCGCGATCTATGTCAGCG
>CATPBN010000015.1 GCA_955652635.1 uncultured Gemmatimonadaceae bacterium | reverse complement strand
CGCTTCCGTCTGTGGCGAGTCGCGAGGCAAGCCGGTCGAGCAGGCGCGCGCGCTGGTCCTCGCTGAGGGCCCGCGAGCCGCGAACGTTCCAGAAGATCTCCACGCGTGACGACGTCTTGTTGACGTGCTGCCCGCCGGCGCCTGAGGAGCGCGACACCCGCACGTCTAGCTCACCGCGGGGAATTGAAAGCGCGCCGTTGACCTGAAGAAGATTCTCAGCGGCGACGGGAGCGGAATCGCTCATCAGCGCCAGCGGAACAGCTTGAGCGCGGCAAAGAAGGTGACGACGCCCCAGACCAGTATCACGAGGATTTGTGGACTGACCGTAGCGAACGACGCTCCCTCGAGCATGTTGGCGCGGAGCGCGTCATTCAGCGCGGTTAGCGGCAGCAGCTTGATGAAAGGCTGAATGCCACTCGGGAAATTGGAGGATGAGAAGAAGACGCCAGAGAAGATCCACATCGGCAGCATGATGAAATTCATGATCCCTGACACGGCTTCCGTGGTACGCGCGCGTGAGGCGGTCAGAAGCCCCAACCCGCCAAAAGAGATTGCTCCGAGCAGAGCTATCAGAAACAGCGCGACGAGCGAGCCGCGCAGCGGAACGCCGAACGCCCAGTGTCCGAAGCCAAGCAGAGTCGCTACTTCCAGAATCAGAAAGACCAATCGCGAGCACAGAAACGAGAGCAGGTACTGCACGCGAGACATTGGCGTCGCCATCAAACGCTTGAGCAGCTTCTTGCTACGCGCTGTCACGATGGCGAATCCCAGTCCCCAGATGCTGCTCCCCATGAGATTCATGCCGAGCAAGCCGGGGATGAGGAAGTCGATGTAGCGCGAGCCAGCTTCGGTGACGTAACTGTCGGACACGCGAACCGGATCAATTCGGCCCGCCCCGGCCTGCACGGCACGATCGACCAGAACACGCGCGCTCACTGCGTCGCTGCGTCCGCGGTCGTAGATGTAGTGCACGCTATCCTTCGCGGATCCCGGGACGACCAGGAGCGCAACCTTCCCCGTGCGAAGCGCCAACGCCGCGGCGCTGTCGTCGTACGTCGTGACTACGAGGCTGGAATCCTTCGTGAGTGATTGAGCTACCGTGGAACTACCGGGAGCGCTGGTAACGACTCCGATTTGGACCTTGTCCGGCCCGCGCTGTCGGAACGCGATGCCCAATCCCGCCGCCAGAAGAATCGGAAATACGAAGGTCCAGAAAACAGCTTCTGGCTCACGAATGAACTCGCGAAACCGGACCAGAGTGAGCTGCGCCATCGAGCTCCTTGCGAAGCTCCGCCGAGGCATGGGCTTTAGCTCAGCTCGCGCCATTTCCTCGGTGATGGTAAACGGGGCTCGCTCACTCATCGTGCAGCCCCCTGCCCGTGAGTGACACGAACACATCTTCCAAAGTCGCCGAAGTCTTCCTCGGCTCAGGCGGGGGAAGATGAGAGACGTCCACGGAGTCTATCAGCTCGCGCGGCGTGCCCATCGCTATCACCTTCCCGTGATCCACGATTGCCACGCGATCGCACAACCGCTCTGCCTCTTCCATGTAGTGCGTAGTGAGCACGATGGTCTTTCCTTCCGCCTGGAATTTTGAGATCAACTCCCAGAGCTGGCGGCGCGAGACGGGATCGAGTCCGGTCGTAGGCTCGTCCAGAAAGAGCAGCTGCGGGTTACCGACCAGCGCGCACGCGATTGCGAGGCGCTGCTTCTGTCCGCCCGACAGTCCACCGACGCGCGAATGGCGCTTCTCGCTGAGCTCGACCTGGTCGATCACTCGGCCGATATCACGCGCATCGCGATAGAAGCTCTGAAAGAGCGTGAGAGTTTCGTCGACCGTCAGCTTCTCGGAGAGCTGGGTGTCCTGAAGCTGGATTCCGAGGAGCTCGCGTAGATCCTTCTCGTCAGTCTCCCACCGTCTGCCCAGGACTTCAACGTCGCCCGAATCGGCGGTCAGAAGTCCCTCGCAGATCTCGATCGTCGTCGTTTTTCCGGCACCATTGGGACCGAGCAGACCAAAACATTCCCCGGCGTCGACCCGCAGGTCGAGGCCATCGACGGCAACGACGTCGCTATACGCTTTGCGAAGTCCCTGGCCTCGTAATGCGGGAACGGACTCCTCTACGAGTGTCATCATCGAGGTAAGCGGGTACAAAGGGGGCGAAACAGAGCTCAGATTCTCTGAAACTCTCTATAACCCGTTACCGTAAAATGATATAGCGTTGGCGCGTAACGGGGCACCGGACCTACCAACGCTGGTTCCAAGCCAGAGGGAGAAAGTATGTGGTCAAAGGCCGTGTCGGTACTGAGCACAGCTTCCATTTTCGCATGCGCTTCAGGTGCCGAAGCGCAGATCGTCATGAACTCCGCATCGGGCCCGTCACGGTTTTCCTTTGGAGGTGATGGTGTGATGTCGCAGCCCAAAGGCGAATTCGCCAGCAACGTCGGAAAAGGATGGGGGTTCAATCTCAACGGGATGTACCGCCTCGACTATAAGGGATACCTGAACCTCCGCGCTGATTTCGGCACGGTGCAATACGCAAGAGAACGGAAAGACGCGTCGTTCTTCGGAATCACGGGACGAGTGAATCTGAATCTCGAGACGACGAACAACATTGCGTGGGGTGCCGTCGGACCGCAGATCATGATTCCTGACGGTCCATTCCGGCCCTACGCAAACGCCGCCGTCGCGTACACTGATTTTTCCACGACATCGACGCTGAGCGATCCGTACGGACAATTTCAACCCATCTCGAACCAGAACGCGCACGATGGGTCGCACGCCTGGATCTTCGGCAGCGGCTTCCAGGTCCCGTTCGGCACGAGTGGAGCCTTCAATTTCGGCGGCAAATACTACTACGGTGGCCGGGCGACTTATCTGACAAAAGGCGATATCACCGATAATCCGGACGGAACGATCACGCTCCATCCACGCAACAGCAAGACGGATATGGTCATTTGGCAGCTTGGCCTCACACTCGCGATCCCACGGAGTACCGGACTCTAGATCATGTTATCGCTGCTCGTCGTTATCGTCTTCGCGCAGTCGCACGTCTCGCTGCCAATCGGCAAGGAGAGCCAGGATAGCGTCGCGCGCGCCAAGCGCGATTCGATAGCCTACAGACGCGATGAGCACCGGGATTCGCTGATCGAAAGGCGACGCGTAAACGACTCGGTGCGGAAGGCAATTCGCATCGCCAGGCGTCCAGTGGTTACTCCGGCTATCCTTGCGACAGCATTCAAGGATACGCGCGCCAGGGACCTTCTTCTTCATGCGCGTGAAGCGAGACTCATCCAGGATTCAACGCTCACTGGTTACGATGCGAGCGCGTACGAGCGCGTGTCGGTCGGAATGGGGTTCAAGCGGATCGGTCGCGACCGGCTGCTGATGCGCGCCGAACGTGCCACTCACGTGACGTGGCAGCGCGACAAGGGCGCATTGATCGAGGTCAAGGGGCAGCGCAGTGCATTCCCGATGATGGAAGGAATGGGAGACGGGGACGTCAATCTTTGCTGTGGCGGCGATATTCCGTACTCCCCCGGACGTGAGACCCTATGGATCGGCTCAGGACTCGCCAAGGCGGACGTCAGCGAAGATGAGATCATCCATCCGCTCGCCACCGGGGCTGAGGCGTACTACACCTATGCGTCGGGCGACTCGGTAACGTTTCAATTGCCGGGCGGCCAGCGCATCGAGCTGCGCGAGCTGCTCATCCGTCCTCGTCAGCCGAAGTGGAATGTCGCAGTCGGCTCGCTCTGGTTCGACGTATCGACAGCGCATTTAGTCCGCGCCGTTTATCGCATGGCGCAGGAGATGGACATAATGGCCGTCGCCAAGGAAACGAACGAAGAAACGAAGGACCCGGAAGATGACATACCGCGCTGGGTGAAGCCGATGATCATGCCGATGAAGGCGATGGTGAGCGCGATAACGGTCGAGTACGGACTGCACGAAGGAAGATTCTGGCTGCCCCGCGCGCAGACAATCGAAGGCGACGCGCAGGTGAGCTTCATGCACATCCCGTTCAAACTCGAGCAGCGGTTCACCTACGCGAGCGTGAATGGCACAGATCCAATACCCGATCTGGCGATCGCAGTCGTAGACACCGCCCGGGATTCGGCGTCCCGTGCGGCGCGACGGGAGCGCCGCAGGTCCGAGTGCGAAAAAGGAACGGAACGGGTTCGCACGCAATACCGGTCGAATGAGACACTACGCATTCGTGTGGTGACTCCCTGCGATTCGGTGGCGCTCGCGCATTCGCCCGAGCTTCCGAAATCGATCTACGACGATGGGGAAACAGTTTTCGGATCGTCAGAGCGTGATGCGCTCGTAGCGGAGGCGCTGACGCTCGGCGCGCAACCGGAATTCGCCCCACAGCACGCGGACATTTCCTACGGCTTGCCCTACACGCGGTTCAATCGGATTGAGGGGTTCTCGACAGCGATCGCCGCGGATCAGGTATTAGGAGGAGGATATTCCGCGCACGCGCTCTTTCGACTCGGGGCAGCAGATCTCTCTCCCAACGGTGAGCTGTCACTCGATCGCACCGACGGTCGGCGCACTATCGGTGTCGGTGTCTACCGTCGTCTG
>CATPBN010000014.1 GCA_955652635.1 uncultured Gemmatimonadaceae bacterium | reverse complement strand
GTACCCATCGTCCTCGGGTAGCGCGTTCTTGCGGACCATTGGGCGGGCGAAGTGGAATCTCTTTGGATCTCCCTCGCGCGCGAGCTGTTCGACGTAGCGACCGCCGGGATATGGAAGCCCCAGCAGCTTCGCAACCTTGTCGAAGGCTTCGCCCGCCGCGTCGTCGCGTGTTCCGCCGAGCAGGCGATATCTGCCCCACGCTTCGACGTCGAGGAGAAGCGTGTGCCCGCCGGAGACGAGCAGCGCCGTGAACGGGGGCACCGCGTCCTTGTGCTCGAGCGCCGCGGCGAAGAGATGCCCCTCCATGTGATGCACCCCAAGGAGCGGGATATCGTGCGAGAAGGCGAGTGCTTTCCCGTAGCTCACGCCGACAAGCAAGGCGCCGACAAGTCCAGGTGCGTTGGTGACAGCCACGGCGTCCAGATCATCGAGGCTGGTCCCCGCCTCCTCGATCGCGCGCTCCACGACGGGGACGATGCTCGTGAGGTGAGCGCGAGACGCAATCTCCGGTACCACGCCGCCAAAAACGCGATGGATGTCCTGGGACAGAATCACCAGCGATTTCTGCGAGACGTCGTCCCCCTCGCCCTCGAGAACCGCCGCCGACGTCTCGTCACACGAGGTCTCGATGCCGAGAATGCGCGTCACGTCCGGCTCCCTCCGATCACGAATCAGTTTGCTCCACCAAAAGTCGATCCACGAGCGCGCGCGCTTCAGGCGAATTCCAGTCGGTTGCCGACATCAGCTTTTTTCTGATTATGCCGTCCTTCCCAAGGATGAACGTTTCAGGGTAGCCGGTGACGTCGTACAGATCCGCGATCCTGTTCTTCGGGTCGTGCAGCACCTCGAACGTAAGTCCGTACTGCTTCACGAACGCACGGATGGCGGGGTCCATGCCGGGATCGTCGATGCTGACCGCTACGATCTTGAGTCCCTTCGACGCGTACGCCTTGTTCAAAGCCTCGATGCTAGGCATCTCCACCCGGCACGGCAGGCACCAGGTCGCCCAGACGTTGATCATGAGCACCTTGCCACGATAATCGGAGAGTCGCTTTTCGCGCGGTACCGAATCGAGCGTGAAGGCCGTAAAGTCCGGAGCTTTTGTGCCCAGCTCGACGGGGAAGAGCTCCTTCCGGAGATATTGCGTCGCGCCGTACGCGATAGCGGCAACAATGGCGAGGACGACGCACGCGATCGCGAGCTGCTTGCGGACCGTCATACCTGTGTCATGCAGCGCGCTCGAAGCTCGCCGATCTCCGCCTTCGGATTCTTGGCGCCGAAAATCGCGTTGCCGGCGACGAACGTATCGGCGCCAGCCTCCCACACCGACTTGATCGTCTTGCGGTCGATGCCGCCATCGACCTCGAGAAACGCCTTGCTGCCATTTTCCGCGAGCATTTCGCGGGCGCGCCGAACCTTGTCGATCGACCCCTTGATGAACTTCTGCCCGCCGAAGCCGGGGTTGACCGTCATCACGAGCAGCAAGTCTAGATCAGGAATCACTTCGCTCACAGCGCTGAGGGGCGTCGCGGGGTTCACGACGGCGCCGGCCCGGCAGCCAAGCTCCCGGATGCGATTGAGCTGTCGCTGGAGGTGGGGCGACACTTCGGTGTGAATGGACATTCCGTTCGCACCGGCTTCGACAAAGCTCTCGAAATAGTTTTCCGGCTCGACGACCATCAGGTGCACGTCGATCGGAAGCTTGGTGAGCTTGCGCACTGACTCGATCACCTTCGCCCCGAACGTGAGATTGGGTACGAAGCGGCCATCCATCACATCGACGTGAATCCAGTCCGCGCCGCCGGCTTCGAGCATCGCGATGTCGTCAGCGAGCTTCGCCAGGTCGGCGCTCAGAATCGATGGAGCAATGCGAACAATCATGGCGGCGGCGGTGAGCGCCCAGTGTCGATTTTGATGCCCGGCGGAGGAGGGAAGTGAGAGACTGTCAGACTCACTGGTCCGCCTGCGGAAACCGTTTGCCCCGCGGCGGGGAGCTGCCTGATAATCGTGTTTTCCGGCTGTAGTGAGCTCGTGTCGCGGGAGACTCCGGCGATTCGGAGTCCCAGCTGCTCGATCATCGATCTCGCTTCTCCCACGGTGCGGCCGTATAGATCGGGGACCTGAATCGTCGCGGGTCCCTTGCTCAGCACGATGTCGACGCTACCGGGCAGATCCAGTTTGGTTCCCGCCGGCGGCGATGAGGCGACGACCAGACCGCGCGGCTGATCGGACAACTGCTCGGTGACGTTGCCCATTGTCAGACCAGTGTTCTCGATTGCGATTCGCGCCTGCTGCTGCGACATGTTGCTGGTGACGGGCACTTCGGCACTTTTCTGGCCCGCGCTTAGCGCCAACACCACGGCGGTCCCGCGCTTCTGCCTGCTCCCTGCCGGAGGATCTTCCTGGAGCACGACGTTGGCGGCGATGTTCTTGTGGTATCGCATCTCGCCCTGCTGCGCCGGGAATCCTGCTTTCTGCAAGATGGCGGATGCATTCTCGAACGTCTTGCGAACTACGTTCGGCAGATTCCCATCGTCCGGGAGAACTTCAGCCGGAAACGCGAACAGAAAAACCGCGACGTAGGCGATGAGAAATCCGCCGACCGCAGCAATCAGATAGGGAAACGCACGCCGCGGAAGCGCGCGCCAGTTCACCTAGCTTACCCTGCGCAGTCGCGCGGCAAAGGCGCCGTCGGTGCCGTGGCGCTGCGGCAGCACGCGCAACCGACCCGCGTCGAGGAGGTCCGGCGAGACCGTTCCTTCCGGCGGCGGCTCCAGAACGAAATTCAGATTCTCGGCGAGGAAAGAATCAACTTGCTCGTCGTTCTCCTCCGGCTCGAGCGAGCAGGTGCTGTAGATGAGGAGTCCGCCCGGCTTCACCACGCTTGCGCCCGCGTGGAGTATGGTTTTCTGCAACGCGGACATCACGGCGAGGTCGGAGATCTTTATTCTCCACCGCGCGTCGGGATGACGCCGGAATGTGCCGGTGCCGGTGCAGGGGACATCGATCAGCACGGCATCGACGGGCCGTACTGCTGGATGCCGCGCGTCGGCGACAAACGGATAGACATTGGTCGTCTCGAGCCGTCTCTCGTTGGCGAGCAATCGCTGGAGTCGTCCCACTGACTTGTCACCAGCCAAGACTGTCGCCGCGGTCCTCGACAGCTCGAGCGATTTTCCGCCCGGCGCCGCGCAGAGGTCCGCCACCGTAACTCCAATGGGAATTGCGGCATACTCGGTTACCAGCGTCGCCGCCGGATCCTGGACGAAGAACAGTCCCTTCTTGAAAGCGCCCAGCTCGGTGAGCGTGATTCCGCCGGAAACGGCGATGCTCTCGCGCAGGTAAGGCGCGTCACCGATGTGAACGCCCGCTCCCTCCAGCATGGCCTCGAGCTGCTCTCTCACGATTCCATAGGGACGAAGGACAATCGGAGCTTCGGCGTTGTTGACCGTCAAGAGCCGCTCGGTGTCCTGTTCGTCCCATCGCTCCACCCAACGCTCGACCAGCCAGCGGGGATGCGAATACCTGAGTGACAGCGCTTCGACGGTATCCGAGGGTGCCGCGCCCGCTTGACCAAGCTCCTCGCGCTCGCGATCGGTGCGACGCAGCACAGCGTTTACGAGCTTGCTCGCGCCGAGTCCGTGGCGTCGCTTGGCGAGCTCGACGGTCTGGGCGATGGCGGCGTACGCGGGCACGCTTCCCATGTTGGTGAGCTGGTAAACACCGAGTCTCAGCAGATCGATCACATCGGGATCGAGACGTGCCAGCCCTCCACGCACGCGGTCGGAGAGGATCGTGTCGATCCAGGCGCGGTGACGCAGCATCCCGTAGACGAGCTCCCGCGTCCAGCGGCGATCGCGCGCATCGAGCGGAACAATTCGTCGATCGAACGATTGATCGAGGAACTCTCCCCTGCGGAGATCTACGCAGATCTCGGCGGCGACAGCTCGCGACGCCGTAACTCCCCCCGGTGATACGACGGTGGCGTTCATGCGCCGAGCATTCCCTTAGTGGGCGACGATGGGACGGCGACTTCGCGGCGTGGCATCCGTCCGGCCAAATAGGCGTGTCTTCCGGCTTCGACGGCGTTCTTCATTGCGGCGGCCATGCGAACCGGATCCTGAGCGGCGGCGATTCCCGTGTTCATCAGAATCCCATCGACGCCCTGCTCCATCACGATGCACGCATCCGATGCGGTGCCGACTCCAGCGTCGACGATCACCGGTACCGAGAGTCGCTGCTTGATGGTGCGAATCGCATAAGGATTCAGCATCCCCAAACCCGACCCGATCGGCGACGCGAGCGGCATCACCGCGACTGCTCCGGCTTCCTCGAGCTTGAGCGCGGTGATGAGATCGTCGTTGGTGTACGCCAGCACCTTGAAACCTTCATCCACGAGCGTCTTCGTCGCCTGCAGAAGGCCCGCGGTGTCCGGAAGCAGTGTCTGCTGATCGCCGATCACTTCGAGTTTCACCCACTCGTTGAACCCGGCGGCGCGCGCCAATCGCGCGTAGCGAATCGCCTCCGACGCGCTGTAGCAGCCGGCGGTGTTGGCGAGCAGGAAGAAGTGATCCGGATCCAGATGGTGCAGAATCGCCTCGTCCTTCGATCTGTCCAGATCCACGCGACGCACCGCGACAGTCACGACCTCCGCGCCCGACGCTTCGATCGCTTCGATCATCTGCGCGTTCGACGCGTACTTGCCGGTGCCGACCATGAGGCGCGAGCGAAACTCGCGCCCCGCAATCACGAAGGGTTGCGGATCGATCAGAGTCATCGGAGAGAGCAGATCGGCGTGCGCCATATCAGCCCCCACCCACGAAGTGAACGATCTCAAGTGCGTCATCGGCGGCGAGAGCGAGCGACGCAAAGGAGGAACGATCGCGCACGATCGTTCCGTTGCGCTCTACTACTACCACGCGCGGATCGAGCTCGAGTGAAGCGAGAAGGTCCGCCAGCGTCCAACCCTTTGGGACCCGGCGCTCCGCTCCGTTCACCGCGAGAGCGATTTCCGCCTCGAATACCTCGGTTCCCATCATACTTGTGAAAGATAGCGACTGGCGGCGAGTTCGGAATTCTCGTCGTTCCAGATTCCTCGAATGGCGGCGACCCCGTGCGCGCCGCGATGGACCAGCGACCGGACGTGCTCCGGCCTGATGCCGCCGATCGCGATCACCGGAAAGCTCACCGCCGCAACGACTTCGTTGATGAAAGTGGTCTCCTGCCGGGGAGCTCCCGGATGGGACGGCGTCTCGAAGACGCTGCCCGCGACGCACCAGTCGGCTCCTGCCCGCTCGGCGTCTCGGGCTTCATCCGGAGAGTGAACGCTCGCCCCGATCCTGAGAGCGGGGGCGATCCTCTGAACGTCCGGAACCGCAATCGATTTGTGCGTCAATTGAACCCCTTGTACTCCGCAGGCGAGCGCAACATCCACGCGATCGTTCACGATACACCAGCAGCTGGTCTGCTCGTGCAGCTCGAGCAAGGCAAGCGTGATCGAGTACAGAGTAGGCGAGTCGAGTAGCTGGGACCGCACGTGAATCGCGCCTTTGTCTCCCAAAACGCGCATCACGCCCAGCGCCTTCCGGAGAAACCCTGGTCGCAGCATGATCTCGTCGTTCGTCACGGCGTGAATACGCGGCAGATCCTCCATTGGCGCCTTCACGGGAGGCGCGGTCACACACCGAACCTTTCGCCGACAGCTATGCCGCGCCCGCGCGTCCATTCCTGCGCCGGCATCCTCTTCTTTCCCGAGGGCTGCACCTCGGCGATTCGCAGCGCATCGATCCCGCAGGCGACGATGAGTTCGCCAGTCGTCTTGAGAACCTCGCCGGGGTGACCTTTGATTCCGTCCATCAACTTAGGCCCGAACAGCTTGACGTCGAAATTCGGCGTTTGCGTGTATGCGCCGGGCTTGGGGTCGGACGCCCGGATCAGCCGCGATATCTCGAGTGCGCTGGTGCTCCAATCGATGCGTGACGATTCGCGTGTGATTTTGGCGGCGTACGTGGCTCGCGACTCATCCTGGGGCTTTTCTTTCCCCGCTCCGATCGAGATGAGCGTTAAAGCCTCGATCAGGCTCAGCGCACCCAGCTCCGACAGCCGGTCGCTCAATTCCCCGTACGTCTCGTCGGCGAGGATCGGGGTGTCGGCCTGCAGAATGATCGGTCCGGCGTCGAGGGCGGGAACCACCCGCATGATCGTGACGCCCGTCTCGGCGAGGCCCTGTTTGAGGGCGGCCTGAATCGGCGCTGCTCCTCTCAGCATAGGAAGAAGAGATGCGTGGATGTTGAGAGTGCCCTTGGCCGGCAGATCGATGATTTTCTGCGGCAGGATGTGCCCGTAGGCGACGACGATGCCGATTTCCGGCTTGAGGTCCTTCAGCTTCTCCAGCAGCTCCGGGTCGCGCGCATTCTTCGGCTGGAAAAGTGGAATCTCTTCCTCCTGCGCGATCTGCTTGACCACCGATGGAATTATCTCGCGCGAGCGTCCCTGTGGCTTGTCGGGTTGCGTGACCACACCGACTACGTCGAATCCTTCACCAATGAGAGCGCGCAGCGGCGCGGCGGCAAACTCCGGAGTTCCCCAGAAGAGAACCCGCATTACATCTCCGTCTCATGGTGGTGCTCGCCCTTCACCTCGGTGCGCACCTTCCTGATGTTTCCCGGATAACCTTCTTTTTCCTTCTCCCACTTTGCCAGCGCAGCCCTGCGCTTGAGCGGGCTCAGGTAGTCGATGAACAGCTTTCCATCGAGATGGTCGATCTCGTGCTGGAAACAGCGGCCGAGCAGCTCGTTGGCTGACGCTTCATACTGATTGCCATTCTCGTCGAGGGCGCGAATGGTGACTTCAGGCTGCCGGTCGACGTCGCCGTAGATGTCGGGAATCGACAGGCATCCCTCCTCCGCCTTCTCGGGCGCGCCGTTCCTCGACACCAGTTGCGGATTGATGAGGGCGTATTTCTTTCCTTCGACGTCCACAACCGCGACTCTTTCAGATCTTCCAACCTGGGGTGCGGCGAGTCCGATCCCTTCCGCGGCGTACATCGTTTCGAACATGTCCGCGACGAGCCGCCGCAGCTCGTCGGTGACTTCGATGACGGGTTTTGTGGGCTTGCGAAGGACCGGGTCGCCCAGCACCCGGATGTCGAGGATGCTCACCCACCGGTCACGTTGGAGACCGAGCCCGGTCTGTTGATGCGGGCAATGCGTCCACGCTCGATGATGACGCGCGTCTCACCCGACTTGATGGTGACACGATCTTCCATGCCGCCGGTCTTGTCTTCGGCGGAGCCCTTCTCCTTGATGAAGACCACTTCGCCGACCAGCCCGCCGGTCGTCACGATCTCATCTCCCTTCTTGAGACTCCGGACCATCTCATCGTGTTTTTTTCTCTGCGTCGCCTGCGGACGAATGAGAATGAAGTAGAAGATCAGGAAGATGGCTCCGTATATGAAAATGGAGCCGACTATTGGATTGCTTTGCATACGTGAAAACCGTAGTTGGGTGCGAAATAGTTTCAGACGGCGAGCGGCGAAGCCGAGCGATGGCGCGCCAGCCAATCGCGCGACCATTGCTCGAGATCACCGTTCCGGATCGCGGCCCGCGCCTGGGCGACGAGCGACAGGAGGAAATGTACATTGTGCAGGGAGAGGAGGCGCAGCCCCAGGATCTCGTCCGACACGAAGAGATGCCGGATGTACGCTCTGCTGAAGCGGGTGCACGCGGAGCAATCGCACTCAGGGTCCAGCGGGCGCGGATCGGTGCGGAACTCCGTGCGCTTGATGTTCAGTCGTCCGTCCCGGGTGAAAGCGGCCCCGTTCCGTCCCATGCGCGTCGGTGCGACACAGTCGAAGAGGTCCACGCCGCGACGAATCCCCTCGATCAGGTCTTCGGGGAAGCCGACTCCCATCAGGTAGCGCGGGTGAGTTCTGGGAAGGGCCTCGTCGACGACATCGAGCATCTCGTACATCGCGTCCTTTTCCTCTCCGACGGACAGCCCACCGATTCCAAACCCCGGCCAGTCGTGCATGCCACGGATCGCGGCCGCCGCCTCTCGCCGGAGATTGGCGTGGATTCCGCCCTGTACGATGGGAAAGAGCGCCTGCTCATTACCGCTCTCCAGCCGCTTGACCTCGGCCAGACACCGCGCGAGCCAGCGCACGCTCCGCTCGCTCGCATCGCGCGCCGATGCCTCATCGGCCTGGCCGGGTATGACGTGATCGAATTGCATGATCACGTCGGCGCCGAGATTGCGCTCGATCTGCATTACGGTCTCGGGAGTGAAGAATCGGCTCGAGCCGTCGATGTGCGACTGGAACTCGACTCCGTCTTCGTTGACCGTGCGCAGCTGCGCCAGCGAGAAAACCTGAAATCCTCCCGAATCCGTGAGGATCGGGCGATCCCAGCGCATGAACTTGTGGAGACCGCCCATTTCGCGGACGACTTCGTCACCCGGCCGCAGATGCAGATGGTACGCGTTCCCGAGGATCATCGAGGCCCCCATCTGCACGAGATCGTCGGGGTCGAGCGCCTTGACGGTCGCCAGGGTGCCGACCGGCATGAACGCAGGGGTCTCGACCGAGCCGTGAGGGGTCGCGAAAACGGCGGCCCGCGCGGAGCCGTCGGTCGCAGCGATCGAAAAGTGGAATGTCACGGTAGAAAACTAGCGGTTGAATAGCCGGTCAACTCCCGCGAGCGGCTATAAGATGGCAGACGTCATTGCCACGAACCGCGGATTTCGTCGCAGCCGCTTGAGCAGCGGATCGAGCCGCATGTGCGTCGCCTCGTGGTCGCGGACCTCTTTGCAGTGCGACAACCACGCAAGCGCCGCCGAGTCCTCCCCAAGCCCCGCGTAGATAATGCCTACGTCGAACGGGGCGACATACTCCGATTTGCTTTTTGCGATGAGATCCTGGACTATGCGCTCAGCGCCAGCGCGATTGCCGCTCAAGGCGAGGGAATAACCAAGTATTCCGATTCCATGTACGTACCCGAGATCTACCGCGCGCTGAGCGCTGACGCTCGCATCCTTATAAGCTCCGCGCGAGGCGAGGACCCGAGCCAGCTCGTCGTGAGCGACCGAAAAATTCGCGTCCAACTCGAGAGTCTTTCGAAGCTGGTTCTCCGCGTCATCGTACCGCTCGGCGTACCTCTGCATCGTCCCAAGCCGGGTATTGATGATCAGTGAAAGTGGCTCGAGGTCGCGCGCGGTCGCTGCTTCGCGAATCGACTGGTCGAATTGACCGACCGTCAAGTAATACCAGGCATTGAACAGATGCGCCGTGGCGTAGCGCGGATCGAGCGCGAGGGCACGGTTGAATTCACGCTTCGCCGCGGCCGAATCGAGATCGTAGTAGAGATGCGCGAAACCCAGCGAAGTGTGAGCCTCGGCTAGAGCGCTGTCGAGCGCTATGGCTTTCAGCGCTGCCGGCTTCGCTTTGGCGTACGCTTTCCTGGGCTCGAGATATCCGAACGCCGCCAGCACTGCGTACGAATCGGCGAGCCCCGCGTAGGCCAGCGCATAGGTCGTGTCGCGTGCAATCGCCTGCTCGAAGTACTTGGCAGCGGTCTGCAGACCGGCGGATGTTCTTTTGCTCCAGAAGAAGCGGCCTTTCAGGTAGAGGTCATAGGCCGCGAGGTCATGAGGCATGCGATGGGCGTCCGGCACTGGCTGCGAGTTGCCAAGCGTCGCCTTCAACGCGCTGACGATCGACTGCGCAATGTCGTCCTGGACCCGGAACACGTCCTTGGGCTCGCGGTCGTAACTCTCCGACCAGACTCGATAACCGTTCCCGGTGCTTATGAGAGCGGCCGAAACGCGGAGCCGCTTACCCGAGCCCCTCACGCTGCCATCGATCACATGGGAGACGTGCAGCTTCGCACCAATCTCCTGGACGGTGAGATTCTTCCCCTTCACCGCGAACGACGACGTTCGCGCGGCGACCTGAAGCCCCTTCACCGTCCCTAGAGCCTCAATCAGGTCGTCGGTCATTCCGTCGGAGAAATATTCATTCTCGCGGGAACCGCTCATGTTCGCAAAGGGGAGAACGGCAATGGCGAGCGGTGCCTTCGCTTGGGCGACGTTCGTGTCCAGAGGTGCGCGCCGTCCCGAAAGTCGATATCCGCTGTAGATCAATACCAGCGCAACAAGGCCCGCGAGAATGCCAAGCGATGCACGCCTTCTCCCGTACCGTCCCGAGAGCAAGACCGGTCTCCAGGCGCTGGCGCCACTGGCGCCGATTGTATCGAGTGTGTGTAAGACCTCCTGCTC
>CATPBN010000013.1 GCA_955652635.1 uncultured Gemmatimonadaceae bacterium | reverse complement strand
GTAATCTCTGCCATTCGGCCAGGCTTGCAGAGACACGTCCTGCTTGCGTCGCTTCGTCCCCATGATCGCGATTGTCCGTCAAGCGTAGCCGAAGACGCGCTCGCATTCCACACGTTCGTCGGCGCTTGAGCGACGCGACTACGTTACAATAGAATAGTGACCGCCTCAGGCGGCTAGGAAGGAAAGGAACCACAGGCATGCAGACCACTGGTCCGCACCACGAACACGCGCCAAGCGCCTCGCCCCAGCCTGGAAAGCTGCCTGGAATCAAGCACATCATCGCGGTGGCCAGCGGCAAGGGCGGAGTCGGGAAATCCACCGTCAGCGTGAATCTCGCGCTCGCGCTCCAACAGATCGGGGGTCGGATCGGTCTTGTAGATGCGGACGTCCTTGGGCCGAGCATTCCCGTCATGCTGGGGCTCTCCACTGGTAGGCCGCCCGCGGCGACCCCGGAGGGCAAGATCGTTCCTGCGGATCGCCACGGTCTTAAGGTGATATCGATGGGCATGCTCACCGGGGACGACAACCCGGCCATCTTACGCGGACCGATGGTGAGCAAGTATCTGCGCATGTTCATCGATTCCGTACAGTGGGGAGAGCTGGATTACTTGATTCTCGACCTCCCGCCGGGGACGGGCGACGCGCAGCTGACACTCGCGCAGAGCTTTCCCTTGTCCGGCGCGGTTATCG
Source organism: uncultured Gemmatimonadaceae bacterium (assembly GCA_955652635.1). GTDB lineage: Bacteria > Gemmatimonadota > Gemmatimonadetes > Gemmatimonadales > Gemmatimonadaceae > UBA4720. Next base: position 2,034 of record CATPBN010000013.1, on the reverse strand, counting down.
TGACGACGCCGCAGGAGGTCAGCCTCAAGATCGCGCGCCGCGGGTTGCGGATGTTCGAAACGGTGCACGTCCCCATCCTCGGCATCATCGAGAACATGAGCACGTTTATTTGTCCTCACTGCAGCAAGAGCACGGACGTTTTCGGCCATGGCGGCGGCGAGCGGATGAGCCGACAGTTCGGCGTCCCGTTCCTGGGGACGATTCCTCTGGACGCCGAGATCGTCACTGGTGGGCACGCAGGGCGTCCGATCGTGCTCGAGAAGCCGAGCTCGCTCCCGGCCCGGGCCTACTTCATTATCGCCACCGACCTCGCTGGTCGACTCGAGGGACGCCCAACGACGGCACTCCAGCCGTTCACGTGGACTTGGGCAACCAGTGACGGTGAGCCAGACTGGGTGGAAAGCGCCGTCCAGCCGTCGGGCTCTCGCACGACCGCAATCGGTTTTCGCCGGCGCGATGCTCGCACGGTGTCCGTGCTCTGGGAGGACGGCCACCGGAACGACTTTGACGTCCGGGATCTCCGGCTAGCGTGCCGTTGCGCTATCTGCGTGGAAGAGATGAGCGGGCGCCCCCTCTTGGATCCAAAGAACGTGCGACCGGACGTAAGCCCGCGGACGATCACCCTCGTGGGCAACTATGCGATCACGATTAATTGGAACGACGGCCACAGCACCGGGATCTACTCGCTCGAGCTCCTGCGGGCGCTTGGTGAGCGCAGCAAAGCTGTGGTCGTCGAAGATGTCTGACCTGCCTGTCGACCCGACGATCACGATCCGCGCCGAAACCTTGCTCGCCGATCCCGACACGTTCAAGTTCACGGTGAGCCGGACCGTGCACCCCGGCGGCCCGTTCTTCTTCGAGAACAAGGAACGAGCTGGTGGCTCGCCCCTTGTCGAGCGTTTGTTCGCGCTTCTTGGCGTTGCGCACGTGCTCGTGACCGAGAATGTGGTGACGGTCTGGAAGGAGCCGAATGCGTCGTGGTCGGGACTGACAGCGGCAATCGGATCGGCCATCCGAACGCAACTGCTGACTGGCGTGCCGGCGATCCTCGAGTCTCCTCACCACGCAAACATGGGGAGGCGGCCCGACGCTGAGATTCGCGCGGTCGTTCAAGAACTGCTGGACAGGGAAGTCAACCGTTCCATCGCTGGCCACGGCGGACAGATTTCGATCATCGACGTCCAGGATGGCAACCTCTTCATCGCCATGAGTGGTGGGTGCCAGGGATGCGCGGCCTCTCAAGTGACTCTACGGCAAGGGTTCGAGGTCATGGTGCGTGGGGTCGCGCCGGAGATCGTGGACATCGTCGACACGACGGATCACGCATCGGGCAAGAATCCATTCTACGAGCGCGTAGGATGAACTCAAGTAGCGAACGCACCCTGCCTATTCCGCCGCTCGAGCGCGATGCAGCAGGTCCGGTCGTAGACACACGTCGCCGCGGCCTCCGCGACCTGCGTATTTCGGTCACCGACCGCTGCAACTTCCGCTGCACCTACTGCATGCCCAAGGAAGTGTTCGGCGCCGACTATCAGTTTCTGCCGCACGCTGAACTGCTGACCTTCGAGGAGATCGTGCGCCTGGCGAAGATCTTCCGCGACCTCGGCATCGAAAAGATTCGCCTCACCGGCGGCGAGCCGCTGTTGCGTAAGGGACTCGAGACGCTTGTCGCAATGCTGGCCAACGAATTGCCCGGCGTCGATCTCACGCTCACCACTAACGGCTCGGCATTGAAAGCCAAAGCCAGGGTCCTCAAAGCTGCCGGCCTGACACGCATCACGGTGAGCCTCGATTCCCTCGACGATGCGACCTTCAAGACCATGAACGCCGTCGATTTCCCCGTCGCCAAAGTACTCGAAGCCATCGACGCGGCCGCAGCCGAAGGGCTCGCGCCAGTCAAGATCAATATGGTGGTCAAACGTGGTGTCAACGACAGGCATATCGTCGATATGGCTCGCCACTTTAAGGGCTCCGGAAACGTCGTGCGCTTCATCGAATTCATGGATGTAGGCGCGACCAACGGCTGGAAAATGG
>CATPBN010000012.1 GCA_955652635.1 uncultured Gemmatimonadaceae bacterium | reverse complement strand
GTGTACGGCGTGACGATGCAGGAACCGGGCGTCTCGTCGCTGGTGAGCGTCCGCATGCGCGGCAGAACCGTGGATGAGACCATTTCTCCCGACCATCCCGCGCACACACCGCAGCTGTACGACGAGCCCGCAGAAGTCGCCGACACAGCGCCAGTCACCGCTTAAATGCTAGTAGTCATGCAGCACGACGCGACGGCGAAAGACGTCGATCGCGTTGTCGATGTCATCAAGGAAATGGGCTACGAGGCGAGGCCGATGCCGGGCGCGCAGCGCACGGCGGTGGGACTCGTCGGCAACGATGGACGCGTAGACTCGTCGCGGATCGAGGCCCTGCCCGGAGTAGCGCAGGTCATTCACGTCACCGAGCCGTACAAGCAGGTCTCGCGCGAGTGGAAGCCGGAGAGCACAGTCGTAACCCTGGCCCCGGGCGTGTCCGTGGGCGGTGACGCTGTCGTGGTCATCGGTGGGCCGTGCTCGGTTGAATCCGAGGCGCAGATACTTTCCGCAGCGCGAATCGTGAAGGCCGCCGGCGGGAACGCGCTCCGTGGTGGTGCGTTCAAGCCGCGCAGCTCCCCATACTCGTTTCAGGGAATGGGGCGCAAGGGCCTCGAGCTCCTTGCGCTCGCGCGCAAGGAGACCGGACTTCCGATTGTGACAGAGGCGATGGACTCCGACGGGGCGCAGATGGTTGCGGAATTAGCCGACTGCATCCAGATAGGCGCGCGCAACATGCAGAACTATTCGCTGCTCAAGACCGTCGGCAGGATGAAGAAACCGGTGTTGCTGAAGCGAGGCATGGCGGCGACGATCAACGAGCTGCTTCTGAGCGCCGAATACATCCTCGCGGAAGGAAATCAAAACGTCATTCTGTGCGAGCGCGGCGTGAGAAGCTTCGACCCGGCCGCGCGCAACATGGTCGACCTCACCGCGATCCCGATCGTCCACCGCCTCTCGCATCTGCCGATCATCGCCGATCCGAGTCACGCCACCGGATTGCGGGACAAGGTGATTCCGATGGCTCGCGCCGCGGTTGCTGCGGGCGCGGACGGCGTGCTCATCGAAGTGCACCCCGAGCCGGATCGCGCGCTTTCCGACGGCGCACAATCTCTGTATCCGGATCAATTCACGCAGCTGGTCGGCGAGCTTCGCGCCGTAGCTGCCGCCATCGGCCGCAGCATTCCTCCCGCGAAAACCGGAACGGCATAGCTGTCGAAGGGTAAGCCTACATATGAAAAAACTCACCTACCTCGTGGGGATCGCGCTCACTGGCCTTCCAATCGCAGCGCGGGCACAGAGCGCGGACGCAATCATCGATCGGGCCGCCGCTGCCTATGCTCGTCTCAACAGCATGCGGGCGGAGTTCCGCCAAACGCTCACCAATCCGCTCACCGGCAACACCCAGACGACGAGCGGCGTGATCCTGCGCAGGAAGCCCAATCTCTTGAGCATCAACTTCGAGAGCGGTGATCGAGTCGCGGCCGACGGAACGACGCTATGGTTCTATCTCCCGAGCAGCAGCCCCGGGCAGGTCATTCGGCTGCCGTACAGCGGGGATAATGCGAACACGGTGGATCCGGCTAACCAGTTTCTGGATTCCCCGCGCACGAGGTTTACGGTCTCTTCAGCCGGCAGCGCCGATCTTGGCGGTCGCGCGACGCACGCGATAACGCTCGTGCCGAAGCGCCCAAACTCGGCTTTCACGAGCGCGAAAGTATGGATCGACGACAACGACTCGAGCATCAGACAGTTCGATCTCGAGACGGCGAACGGATTGAGGCGCCATGTGGTGATCACGAGCTTCACCCCGAATCCGGCTCTCAGCAGAGCGAGTTTTCAATTCTCTGTTCCCAAAGGCGTGAAGGTCGTCGATCAAGCGAGCGGGATCACCTTCTAGAGCGTGGCTCCCTACCTAGCGGACCGCAGCATGCCCGCCAGCGCCGCGAGCTTCTTTGGATCGACGCCGCGGTACCGCGCGATCTCCACTGCCGCCGCCGATAACGCCTTATAGACATCGAGCGCCGCTCCGTGCCCCTGCAGCGCGCGCAGGTGCTTCCCCACGGTTTCTGCGTCTCCGCGCACGATCGGACCTGTGAGCGCGTCGTCGGGGAGCGCCTGCTTCATGTTCGCGAGCGCACCACTCATCAGGCTCTCGACCGCATGGTAGGCGCTCGAGTCGGGAACGCCGATGTCGTGCAGCAAATGTCCGGCAACCGACGCGAGAACAACCGGGAAGTTCGAAGAGATCACAGCGGCTGCGTGGTAGGCAGGCTTTTTCCCGGCGGGAATGTCGAGCGTCCGGGCACCTATATGACCGGCCAGCCGTCGTGACGTGCTCCTGGCCCCGTTCTCCCCATCGATGCCGATCCATCCTTTGCGGAGGAGCTCAGCGGCCACGTCGGGGTCGCTGAAGGGCACGAGGGGATGGAACGTCCCGCCCGGAAATCCAGACTCATTCAGCGTGCGCAGCCCAACCGGCTCCGCAATCGCCGATGTGTGTAGTATCACGGTCCCCCGGGCAAGGCGTCCGTCGCGGGATGCGGTGATTACCTCGTCGATCGTCTCGTCGAGTTGCGGGTCGCGCACGCAGACCACGACCACGTTCGCGCTCGCCAGCTCCTTCGGTAGCGCACCGGTCGAAGTCGCGACTCCCGACGGGCGTTTGCCGTGAAGTCCCACGACCTCTACCCCTGATGCACGAAAGGCGCGGAAAAGTCCGCGCCCCACGTGACCAGGTCCGATGATGAAGACTCGCTCGCTCACTGACTTTCCAGGCTGTCGGCCAGGCGTGTCTGGGTTGTCGCCTTGCGTAGCAGATCGCTCTCGCTCCTCGACCCATGCGCGAGCTGCAACGCCCTCTGCAACGCCTTGTCGACGGACGCCCGACGCCTGAACTCGGCCTCGCTTCCGAACACATAGCGCGCGATGTCGTACCCGACAAGCCGCGTTACAAGCGGCTCGCCTTCATCGAAGACCGAGCGCGGAATGTCGATTCCCCGCTGCTTCATCCGATTCCAGACTTCGTCGCGCATCGCCGGAGTGACCACAAAGTCGGGAGACGTTACGCCGTGTGTGCCCTTGACGTAGAGAGCGTAGTCCGTGACCGCGTCGCGGAAATGTCCTCCGTTGGCGCCGAGGGCGTGAATGAAGTTTCCTTCTGCGATGGGGATGACGCTGTCTCCCGCGATCACATCGGGGGTGATGCCCCCACCACCATACACGACCCGGCCCGCATCAGTGCGGAATCGCTCGTGCTTCACGGGCGGTGAATCATCGGTCTCGTCGTCGCTGGGCCGCGGACGCTGGATCGATCTGCCCACCGGAGTGAACCACCTGGCGGTCGTGAGCTTGAGACCGCCCTGATCGCCAAAAGACACGACGCTTTGCGCGCTTCCCTTCCCGTATGTCGGCGTTCCGACGAT
>CATPBN010000011.1 GCA_955652635.1 uncultured Gemmatimonadaceae bacterium | reverse complement strand
AGCCATGTCAGCGATCGACGTCGCATTGCGGCCTGCATACCGCGCGGACTCGCCCGCGAGCGTCTGCTGGTCGACGACGACGTAGCCAGTCTTGTCCTTCTGCATTACCTGGTGCGTTGCCAGGCTCTCCGCCAGAGTCATCGCGCTCGGCGCGATGACTCTGACCTCGGGCATTCGTCCCGGAATCGTGCTGTCACCGGCGATGTTGATGGCGAGACGATGGCCGAATCCGTTTCCGGTAGCGTCGAGAATCGTGGTGTTGTAGATGTCGCTCGTCGCCTTGCTCCGCGAAGAAAGCCACGCCGGAACAATGATGATCGCGCTGAAAAAAATCGGCCCGAACAAGGTCGCGATCAGGAACCATTTGGAGCGCACGCGCTCCAGATACTCACGCTTGATGATCGCCCAGAGCTTAGCCATGTCCCGTCATCCCCTCTTCGATTCCCGTGGCGCCAACCTTCTGCAGGAAGATCTCATGGAGTGAAGGCTGGATCATCTCGAACCGCTGGACCGATGCTCCCGATTCCACAATGCGTCTCAGCAGCGCCTGGGGATCTCCGCCCGGAACCAGCTCTATCTCAAAGAACCGATTCGAGTCGTCGGCACGCTTTACCAGGGAGTGATCCCGCAGGATCGAAGCGATGCCCTGCATTCCGTCGCCCTCGAGAGCGAGAGCGATGTTCCGCTGCCCATGCTCCTCCTTCACGCCGGTCACTGTTCCGTCGAGCACCTTCTCGCCGCGAGCTATGATGCACACCGAATCGCAGAGGCGCTCGGCGTTATCCATCAGGTGAGTGCTGAAGATCACCGTCTTTCCGCGCTTCTTCAGTTCGACGACCGTGTCCTTGAGCGCCTGCGCGTTGATCGGGTCGAGTCCGCTGAACGGCTCGTCGAGAATGACGAGATCAGGATCGTGCAGCAGTGTGCCGATGAACTGGACCTTCTGCTGCATTCCGCGCGACAGCTCGTCGACCTTGGACAGACCCCAATCCTTCTCGGGCGTCTTTAGTGAAAGGCGTTCCAGCCACTCGTCGATGCGCCCTTCTGCATCGCGTGCCTTAACACCCTTGAGCTCGGCGAGGAATTTGAGCACGCGCTTCACCTGCATTTTGCGATACAGCCCGCGCTCCTCGGGCAGGTATCCCAATCTCTCCGTGATCTTCGGATCGCTGGACGGACGCCCGAAGATGTGAATCGTGCCCGAATCCGGCGCGATGATGTTGAGGATCATCCGGATCGTCGTCGTCTTGCCGGCGCCGTTGGGGCCCAGTAATCCGTACACGCTTCCGGATGGAACGCGAAGCGTGAGGTCACGCACCGCGATATGTTCGGAGTAGCGCTTGGTGACGTTGACTATGTCGATTGCGTATTCGGTCATGTACTTTCGCGGGCGTAGGCAGAACGAAAAGAAAATATACGTGGAAAGGGAATGTCCGTTTCAGCGACATTGATCATCGGGATTTTGTTTTTTGCCGCGGCAGCGCTGTACGCGTCTGTCGGGCACGCAGGGGCGTCCGCGTACCTGGCGGTGATGGGATTGTTCAACTTCACGCCAGGCGTGATGAAACCGACGGCGCTCGCCCTCAACATCCTGGTCGCAGCGGTGGCCACGGTGAAGTTCTATCGTGCCGGACTATTTTCATGGTCACTGTTCTGGCCATTTGCCGTTGCGTCGATCCCAGCGGCATTCGTTGGAGGCGCGATGATGCTTCCGGCTCGCTGGTATCAACTCCTCGTCGGAGTGGTTCTCCTCTACGCCGCGGTGTGGATGTTCCGCTCGGCGCTCAGACCTCTGACAAAGGAAACGCATCCGCCTCCACCCTGGGCCGCAGTCATGACCGGAGTGGCAATTGGCTTTCTGTCGGGACTGACGGGGGTTGGTGGCGGAATATTTCTGAGTCCACTCCTTCTCTACATGGGATGGGCTGAGACGCGCGCGACCTCCGGGGTTGCCGCGCCCTTCATCCTCGTGAACTCGATTGCGGGTTTGCTCGGCCACTTCTCGAGCGTGTCACAGCTCCCCGCGAACATTCCAATCTGGGGCGCAGCGGCAGTGCTCGGCGGATGGGTCGGTGCGAGTTACGGAAGCAAGCGCGCGCCAGCACCGGTGTTGAGGCAGCTCCTGTCCCTGGTCCTAGTCGTGGCTGGAGTGAAGTTGATCTTCCAGTAGCGCCGCCTCCCCCGCCTCCCCCATTTGTCCGATAGTGATGTAGCGGCGAACCAGGCAGACTGAATGCAGTCACCTTCAATCAGGTTCGCATGTCGCCATCGAAACCCGGGAGCGCCTCCACCACGCTGGCAGAGCTCTCCTCCCAATTAGCAGCAGCAGTAGAGACAGCCAGCAATTTCATCGTCGCGATTCATGCGCGACGGCGCATTCCGTCGAGTGGAATCGTTTGGCGCGACGGGGTGATCGTCAGCGCCAGCCACACGGTTAAGCGCGATGACGAGACGCCTGTCACGCTCCCGAACGGGGAGACTACAACTGCCACGATAGTCGGGCGAGACTCTGCAACCGACTTGATCGCCCTGCGTGTCAAAGGCGCAAAGTCGCACATCGCTCCCAGAGCGGACGCAGACGCTGTTCGTGTTGGCTCGCTCGTTCTCGCCGTCGGACGGCCGGGTCGCGACGTAGCAGCGAGCTTTGGCATCATCAGCGCCATCGGAGAAGGCTGGCGCACGTGGCAGGGTGCCCGCATCGATCGAGTCTTGCGTCTCGATGTTGCTGTGTACGACGGCTTCTCAGGGGGGCCACTCGTAGATGCCTCAGGCGCAGTACTGGGATTGAACAATTCCGCGCTCGCGCGCGGGACACCGATGGCTCTGCCGGGGGCAGCGGTCGATCGTGTCGTCGACGAGCTGCTCGAGCGCGGACATGTGCGGCGTCCCTTTATTGGCGTCGCCGTTCAGCCGGTTGCTCTATCCGTCTCTCTCGTGAAGCAGCACGAACTCACAAGGGACACAGCGCTTCTGATCGTGTCGGTCGCCGACGGATCGCCTGCGGACAAAGCCGGAATATTCGTCGGCGATGTATTACTCGAGGGAGACGGAAAAGCACTAAGTCGTCCGACCGATCTGCTCGACGTGCTATCGACCATCCGTAGCGGCGACTCGATCAAGCTCAAATACCTGCGCGGTGGCGCAGTGAAATCGGGATCCGTCACGCCGTCCGATCGTGGAGGGCGCGAATGAACATCTCCACACTGGGCTCGGCGCGGGCGACATCGTCGAATCTCAATGGAATGAGTGAGCTCCTGCGTCAGGCCGTAGTGGAGGTGCGGAGCGGTGAAAGCGGCAGCGGCGCCGGTATCATCTGGGGCGGAGCCGGACTGGTCGTGACCAACGCACATTGTGTGCGGCGTGGTGCGCCGCTTCAGGTGGGCGACGCGGGAAAGTGGCGCGGAGCGCAGGCACTCGCATACCATCCTCAACATGATCTTGCGTTACTCGCTGCGCCGTCGATCAGCGGACCGCTGCTCGAGATCCGTGATCCGGAGTCACTGCGCGCCGGAGAGCTCGTCTTCGCGTTCGGACATCCGCTCGGTGTACGCGACGCGCTCGCGATGGGCGTCTTGCACGCCGTCGCGCGCGACGGCCGCACGAAATACCCTCGCTGGATCGTGGCCGATGTCCGCCTGGCTCCGGGGAATTCCGGGGGACCGCTCGTCGACGCTGAAGGGCGTCTCGTGGGGATCAACAGCATGGTGGTCAACGGACTCGGTGTCGCAGTGCCGGCAGGACTGGTGCAGCAGTTTGTGGAGCGCGCACTCTCGCAGCGGGCCGCGTAAAGCCGCGACGCGCCGATGACGCGCATCGCGATCGTCGCGCCATCGGCCAGGCTCCGTGCGTCACTTGCTGCGGCGCTTCGGGCGAGCCCGGAGTTCGAGGTCGTCGGAGTCGCGGCATCTGATTCTAATGTGCCGACATCCGTCGATGTCGTCCTTGTCGCACACGCCGGCGACGATTCCGGACTCCGGATACAGCCGACGCGCAACGACGCTATCGTCAGACCGGTCCTGACCAACCGCGAGCGTGAAATCCTGGCGCTCCTCGCCGATGGCCTGGCGAACAAACAGATCGCAGCGCGGCTTGGTATCTCGAAAAACACGGTGAAGACACACATTGAGCTCCTCTTTGACAAGCTGGCGGTGTCGACCCGGGCGGAAGCCGTGGCCACGGGCGTCAGGCGCGGACTATTGCTTCTTTGACATCCGCGATCCAGTATCGCGCGGATGGAAGAAATGCTCGATCCCGTCGCAGCCTTCATCGAGGCCGCCTGTGTACCGCTCGATTCGGGACACTCTTCCGGCACGCTCGACCGGGCGCAGTCGATCCTGGCAGAACATCCCCAAGTCGCGAGCGGCAATATCAACACCGCGGCCATTCTCGGCGACGACGAAAGCATTAGCCGGTTTGTCGAACGTGACCCGGCTGCTGCAACGGTCAAAAGCGGCCCGCGCGGGTGGGATCCGCTCACCTATCTCTGCTTTTCGAGATACCTGCGTCTCGATCGTGCCAGGGCCAGCGGTTTTGTGAGCGCGGCAGCCGCGTTGCTCGATGCAGGTGCGAGCGCGAATACCGGCTGGTTCGAGATGAATCATCAGCCCACGCCGGAGTGGGAGAGCGCGATTTATGGCGCCGCCGGGGTCGCGCACCACCCTGAGCTTACGCAACTGTTGCTCGACCACGGCGCGGATCCCAACGACGAGGAAACGCCGTATCACGCGCCAGAGGGCTACGACAATCGCGCATTGAAGGTTCTCGTGAAGAGCGGCAAGCTCACGGACGACAGCCTCACGACGATCCTGCTGCGCAAGACAGACTGGCACGACTACGAAGGGATCAAGTGGCTCCTCGAGCAGGGCATCGATCCGAATAGAACGGGCCGGTGGGGCAAAACGGCGCTCCATAACGCTGTGCTGAGCGACAACCATCTCGAGATCATCGAGGCATTGATGGACCACGGAGCCGACCCGACCATACTCGCCAGTCACCCTGGCCGGGGCATTAGCAGAGCCGAAAGCAAATCCGCGATCGCAATAGCCGCGCGACGAGGACGATCCGATGTGCTGGAGCTCTTCGAGAAGCGAGGAATTCCGACTGGCTTCGAAGGGGTCGAGCGACTAATCGCTGCCTGCGCCAGGAATGACACGGCGGCAGTCCGCTCAATCGTCGGTCAGGAACCTCAACTCGTGCGAGAACTGCTGGCGCAAGCAGGCGAGCTCATAGCTGCGTTCGCAGGAGTCGAGAATCCCAACGGCGTTCGGCAGCTCCTCGACCTCGGCGTGGATGTCAAGACGTTGTTCAAGGAGGGCGAAGGCTACTTCGACATTGCGCCCAACAGCATGGCGATTCATGTCGCCGCGTGGCGCGCGAATCATGCGACGCTGAAGCTGCTGATCCAGCGCGGCTCACCGATCGACGTGCCCGACGGCAAGGGACGCACGCCCTTGGCCCTCGCCGTAAAGGCGTGCGTCGACTCGTACTGGACAGAAAGGCGGACGCCGGAGTCGGTCGAAGCGCTGCTCCGTGCGGGAGCGCCGGTGAGCGGAGTCAGGTACCCGTCGGGATATGAGGAAGTTGACGTTCTGCTCAGACCGTACGAGAGTTGAGCTTCTCGGGATCGTCTCCGTTGGTCTTTAACCAGGAGATCCATTGCAATATCGACTCACGCGGTTCGGGATCCAATCCACCGCACTCATCGTCGGCCTCATTTACTTCGTTCTCGCCATTATCTGTGTCCCGATCTTTTTTGTAGCGACGCGGAGTGCGCCGAATGGGGGACTTCCCGGGATCATGCTCGTCATCGGGCCCGTGATCTACGGAATTGTCGGATACGTTTTCACAGCGATCGGCTGCTTGCTCTACAACCTCATTGCTTCCTGGACCGGCGGAATGGTGCTCACTCTGGAGTCGGGCGAGTCCGTAAGCGTTTAGGCGAATCGTTCTGACTGCTCGAGCCGCCGTACCAATTCCGCTTGAGCGAAACGAGGTCGAGCGGATTCACCGTGATCGCGCCGTAACGCGCGGCCCAATGCAGATGGGGGCCTGTCACGCGGCCGGTCGCGCCGACCAAGCCGATAGTCTGTCCGCGGGCGACGGTGTCCCCTACTGAAACGAGGGGCTTGCTGAGGTGGAAGTACGCGGTGACCAGCCCACCGCCGTGATCGATGTAGACGACGTTGCCGGCGAGAAAGAAGTTGTCCACCAGCGCGACGACGCCGCGATTGGCGGCGTGCACGGGTTCACCTACCGCTCCACGGAAATCAACACCCAGGTGGCGGCTGGTCATTCTTCCGTTGAACAAACGTCCAGATCCAAATTCACTCGTGATTGCCGAAGTTCGCGGGCGAAGAAACGACTCGGCCCACATCAGCGGCGAGTCGTGCGCGCGCCTCCCGACTTCGCGGGCGCGCGCGTTTTCGCGCTCAACCCTCGCCGCAGTGACGGAATCAAGCGGGCGCGTGAAGCTGCTGTCCACTGCGAGAGGCTGCGCTACCGGCGGTGGAAGCGTGGGCAAGATCAATCGCGTCCGCACCGACTCGTATTTCCCGGATGCGCGACGGACTTCAACAGCTGCCAGCAGGCTGCCAGTCGCGTCGACAGGAACTGCACCGATCGCGTGCCACGTCCCCGGCGCTGACGGAAGGAAGTGGAGAGGCTCGCCCGCCATAGACCCGTGAATCGACGCGATCGCGTCCGCGCGTGAGGCTGGAGCCGAGAGCGTCAGTCGCACGATCGCGCCTGGCTCCGGATGCACCGGCGCAATTGAAAGGTGCGTCGTCTGCGCGCCGAGTGTGCCGGCGACAAGAGCGCAGAGGACAACCGCTGTCGGACCAAATTTCACGGGATAGTCATGTATCGAGAGTGTGGGACAGAAGCTAATGTATGATCTACACCTGAAAGAGAATCCATGGTCCGCTCCACCGCCGCACTCGTCCTCGCCGCCGCAGCTGCGGAATCGCTGGGCGCGCAAACCTCCAGAGTATCGGCGCCGCTCGCGGGCATCAGCTATGAAATCACCGCGGACTCCGCCGCAGTCGGCCGACGCCAGCTGGGCGTCGCGATGTCGTTTCGCGTGGCTAGCAATGCTCCCGTGATTCTCGCGCTACCTGCCTGGTCGCCCGGGCACTACACAATGCTCTGGTTCGCCCGTCGCGTCTCGAATTTCTCGGCGCAGTCCGGCAGCGCGCTGCTCGATTCGCGCAAGCTCGATTTTCAGACGTGGGAAATCAAGCCGCGTGCGGCAGGAACGGTTCGCGTGACATTCCAATATCTGGCTGATGCGGTCGATCGCGCCGTGGCGTGGACAGCGCCCAATTTCGCTTTTTTCAATGGCACGAATGTCTTCATGTATCCCGCAGGACGCGGGTTCGATTGGCCGGCACGCGTAACGGTACGGACCGAGCCGACATGGCGCGTGACGACCGGTATGAACCCCTCCGGCGTCAACAGCTTCACAGCCGGAAATTATCACGATCTCACCGACATGCCCTTCTACATCGGGCGATTCGCCATCGATTCGACCCGAATAGCGAATCGTTGGATCCGTCT
>CATPBN010000010.1 GCA_955652635.1 uncultured Gemmatimonadaceae bacterium | reverse complement strand
GGAGTGTCGCTCAGCTACTTCGTCGTCCTGCCGCTGACGCTCCAGTTCCTGATGAGCATCGAGTCGACGGCGCTCACGCCGATGATCTCCGCGACCGAGTACTTCGATTTTGCGATCAGCATGTGCGTCGCGTTCGGTGTGGTGTTCGAGGTTCCGATTGCCATCCTGGCACTTACCGCGCTGGGGATCATCACGCCCCAGTTTCTCTCGAAATACAGGAGACACGCGATAGTCGTGTGTCTCACGGCAGCCGCGTTCATCACTCCGGGGGCCGATCCCTATTCGTTGTTTGCGTTGGCCATTCCGCTATATGTGTTGTATGAGCTGAGCGTGTTCGTGGCGATGTTTGCGTACCGCAAGCGGGAGAAGCGGCGCGTTCGTCTCGAAGCAGAGGAGATTGCGGAGGAGGAGGTTGCCTCGAAACCGGCGGGTGGGGCCGAGACGTCTGCCGTCCCGCGATCGCTCTATGTGCTCCTGTTCGCACTTCTGCTTGTGCCGACGGGAGCTGCTTTCGCGCAGATCCGTGGTGCGCCGGTGCCCCCCCCTCGGCCACAACCAGCGAGAACGCGTCCGGATACATTGCGCCGGGATTCGACCGCTGATACGACCCGCTCGAAGGAGCTGATCAAGTGGAGCGAGGCCGATTCCGTGATGAAGCTATTGATGTCGCGCTCGGGCTATACCGCAACGCGTTACCAGGCCGACCGGGTCGTCTTCGACGCACGGACGCGGCTGCTCAACCTCAACGGGAAGAAAGCCGGTGTCGAGCGCGATCAAACGGTGCTGGTCGGGGACAGCATCGTCTACAACGACTCCACCAAGATCATCGTCGCGCGCGGTGATACGGTAATCCTGCGTGATCCGGCGAGACAGGCGGCGGACGTAATCGCGCGCGGTCGGATGGCGTACAACGTCGCGCTGCATCGAGGCTGCGTTACCAACATCAGCACATCCGTCGAATCCGGGCAGCACTGGTTCGTCGAAGGCGCGGACGCGTGCTTCGTGCAGGATACGACGCGTTTCGTGAGCGACACCACGCGGGGCCGCGAGACAGCTTTCTACGCGCGCAACGCGTCCATCACCAGCTGCGACGACTCGATACCCGATTACCACTTCCAGGCAAAGGAAGTGAAGATGGTCTCGCAGAACATCATGGTCGCGCGGCCCGCCGTGCTCTACATCGGTGAAGTCCCGATAATGTGGCTGCCGTTCATCTTCCAGGACATGAGGAAGGGCCGTCGCAGCGGCGTGCTCACGCCCAGGTTCGGCATAAGCGAGCTGTTCCGCAACAGTCCGAGCTACCGCCGGCACGTCGAGAACGTCGGCTACTACTTCGCCCTCAGCGACTACATGGACGCGGAATTCGCGCTGGACTGGCGGAGCGGCGCTCGATCAACGGTCGGTGACCCCGGTTGGATGCGGCTGAACGGAGAGCTGCAGTACCGCTGGCTCGACCGATTCCTGAGTGGCCGTATTGCAATGTTTCGTCACTCGCTGTTCGACGGAACGACGAACACGGGCCTGAGCTGGCAGCACAGTCAGAGCTTCTCGGAGGCCACGCACCTCAGCGCGAACATCAATTACGTCACGAACACCTTCGTCCAGAGGACGACGAGCTTCAACCCAGCGACGGTGCTCGCGAGCATATCGTCCTCGGCGAGCTACGACACCAAGCTAGGGCCGGCGGCGCTCAGCCTCGGCGGAAACCGCGCCCAACATCCAGGTCGCGGCGAGGTCAATCAGACATTCCCTACTTTCAGCGTCAGCGCTCCCACGATCGGCGTAACGAAGTGGCTCGATTGGACACCCTCGTTCAACTTCCAGACGACCCAAGACCTTCACCTGGATCAGGTGGGCGAATTCACCTACCGTTTTTTCACCAACGCCAGCGGACTTCCCGACAGCACGAAGCTCGATCGGAACCACCGGGTGACCAGCTCCAGGTTCGACACTCCGCTCAAGATCGCCGGGTTCTCCTGGACCAACTCATTCCAGCTAAATGACGAGCTGGTCGATGCGCCACAGACCATCGTCGTGTTCGATCCCACCGACTCGGCGAAGAAAACAAGCCGGGTGTTCGCAAGATCCTATCTGACGAAGATCGATTGGCAGACCGGGTTCGGTCTCCCCTCCCTCTTCCAGGGATCGCTCAAGTTGTCGCCGTCGGTCTCATTCCAGAATGTGGACGGCTCGAACGGTTTCTGGGTACGCTCGCACTTGAGCGGCGGACAGTTCGTTCATCAGTCGAAGCGGCCCACCGTGAGTGTCTCGGCGTCGCCCACCTTGTTCGCGCTTTTCCCGGGGTTCGGGCCCGTGAGCCGATTCCGTCATTCCATCACCCCGCAAATCTCGTTTTCTTACGCCCCCACTGGCAACCTCAGCACGGAATTCCTTCAGGCGACAAACCGGAGTCGCCAGAGCTTCCTCGGCTCGCTCGCGCAAAACCAGATCAGCCTCGGGTTGTCCCACGTGCTCGAGGCGAAACTGAAAACGACCGACACGAGCGCCACCGCCGAGCCGAAGAAGATCAAGATTCTGTCGATGAACTTTTCGTCGCTCGCCTACGACATCGAGAGAGCGCGGAAAACGCACCGGTCCGGATTCGTCACTTCGAACATCTCCACCGATTTCAATTCGGATCTGATTCCGGGATTTCGGGCGAACGTCGGATACTCTCTTTATCAGGGCGACGTGATGAGCGACACAGCCCGATTCAAGCCGTTCCGCGAGACGATCAACGCGTCGTTTTCGGTCAATGGCAACTCGGGAATCTTCGGCGTTCTGACGAGGGTATTTGGGAAGGCTGTGCCCGAAAAGAATCCTCAGATCGAGCGCGTAGATCCGAGTGCGAACGACGCCCTGGCGAACCGTGTCGCGACGACCCCAGTCGCGGGGATTACGCAGCGCGACCGCCAGTACCGGGTTCCGGAGACGCAGGGCTGGGAAGCGAATTTCACGTACACGTCGACCCGCCAGCGCCCACCGACTGGCAACGGAATTGTGCTAAATCAGGACTTCACTATCCAATGCGCGCCGCTGCAGGCGAACCCGATCGTGTACAAGCAGTGTCCCGAGCAGGCGGCAGCGAACGCGAGCAACGCGGTGCCGGTCACCAGCGGCATCCTCGGCTCGCCTTTCATCCGCACGCCGCCGCGCGACAACCTCCAGT
>CATPBN010000009.1 GCA_955652635.1 uncultured Gemmatimonadaceae bacterium | reverse complement strand
GCTGTGGATTGATCTACGGCGACCGTAAGAAAACGGCTGTACTTCCAGTCTCGGCCGACCGTGAGGGGCGACCCGTGCGCCTTCCATTGCGAAAGAAAGCGGTCGACTTCGACCAACAAAGTCTCGGAGGCTGGCCCGTCGAGTGTTTTGTTGGCGCCGAAAACCCAGATGCGCGCGGAATCGGGCAGGTCTTTCAGTTGAACTAGCGGCATAAAGGACTCCTCATAAACAATACTGATTCACGAGGAACCAGCAACGTGCATAGGGCGAATTCTTGAAAAAATCCATCAACAATCCCGCAGCCTTGCTTTCCCCTGCTTGGGAAGGATGCGTCCCATCCTCCTCGAAATCGGCCCGATTCCAGACTACCCCATCCGATCGGGGGGTGGCGCCATTCGCCCAGAGGTACGGTCCCCACAGAATCAACGGCGCCAATCTTTTTGTGTAGTTAAGGGTTCCGGCACGCGGGTTAGCGGGCAGTCCTCGCATTTCGTTCATCTGCGATTCGATCACCCACTTCACCGAGAATCCGCTCTCGTACGCATATGGCTCGGGATTCAGATCGATCGTTGCATAACCGCCGTAGATGCGGCTCGAGAGAAAAACGATGCGCAGATACGGGTAGCGAACCCGCATCGCCCGAAGGACGAGTCCGAGATTCGTGAGAAAGACGTGAGCATCGGCGCTGTCGGCGGGAAGTGACACTGAAGGTTTCGGATCCTCGAGCTTCACCCACGCAGCCTGCACCTGATTTTCGCTCAGACCCAGCGGCGCGAGGCGGGTGAGCTTGATCCGATCGTAGTTCGGAGAGGTCGGCGACGTCCACGCTGGCGCGTCCTGACCGTCCGCCGCGCCATTCACGATGACCAGCGTGTAGTGATTGACGCTGGGATCCGTCGCCGCTTTCCCCATGAACGTCCACGGCGCGCACGGCGGTCCGGAGGTTAGGGAGCACCACTCCTGTGTCGTGTTCGACATTCCGATGGAGATCAACACGTATTTTCCGAACGGGCTCTCGTCCCCATTCACGTCGAGCGGCTTGATCGAGTTTCGTCGGGCACGCGCGGCTGAATCATGGTCTGCCGGAGGCTGGTTTATCCCTCCGGGATAAAGACCACCCGAGTTCCCGTAGTACGTGCCCGCGAGAAGATCGGTGAGCGGCTTCTTTACAGTATCAGTCGGCGGGCCGACCACGACCGGCTTTGGCGGCGGTGGTGGCGGGGGAGGCGGCGTAGCGCACCCGATCAGTGCGTTCGCAGCGGCAAGTACCAGTACAACAAGAGTGGGACTTCTGGCCAGCATTGCCTACCGGGCTTCTGCGGCCTTTCTCTTCCGTTCGATCGAAGCTTTGCTCTTCACTTCACGGGCGAGCTCCGCCGTCGAATCCTCGGCTTCCATATGCCGCGTCAGCGCTTCCCAGGTCGCTGGGGTCGGCTCCTGATAGGAGATCAACACGGCGAAAAGCTCGGCGTTTCTGGAGACAACAAGCTCCCGGTCCAGCGCGACCACCGCGTGCGAGCGATCATCGGCTAGGATCATCGTGCGACGCGTCTTGTGCAGCACGGCGGGATACGTGGGCGTTGACGCAGTGATGCTCAGGTTCTCGATGGGACGAAAAACCCCTTCGCGATCCTGGTAGTATCTGCGGTCGGGCTTGATGAAGACTTTGACGGCCATGCTGCTCTCCAAAACTGATGGTATCCCTTCAATCTACCACAAGGAGAGCGTCGATGAGTCAGGCGTTCGCGTAGAGGTCGTCACGAGTGAGCGGAATGTTCGAGTGACCGTGCGCATCGGGCTTCGCCAGCAGAGTTTGCACAATGTTGATCTTCGCCGTTGCGAAAGCGTTCGCCGAGGCGGCCATGTAGAGCCGCCATACCCGGAAGGTATGATTCCCGACGAGCGCGATCGCGTCGTCACGCTTCTCCTCTAGCGAGGCCACCCAGTGACGAAGCGTCATCGCGTAATGCTCGCGCAGGCTCTCCACATCACGCACCTCGAATCCCTCTGCTTCGGCTGCCGAGATCACATCACGCGTGGCCGTCAGCTTTCCATCCGGAAAGACGTACTTGTCGATGAATGCGTCGGCCCTCCAGAACTTGCGGAAAATACTCTCCTTCACCGATCGCGGCCTCGCTTCGCTGAGACTGATGATTCCGTGATTCATGAACAGGCCACCTGGCTTGAGGGCACGATAAGCCGACGCGAAGTACACGGGCAAGTGACTGAGTCCCACGTGTTCCACCATTCCTACGCTGGAGATCTTGTCGTAGCCGTCACTGGCGGTAAGCCTGCGGTAATCGCGAATCGCCACTCGGCAGCGATCGCCGAGTCCGGACTGCTCGATTCGCTCGCGCGCGAGCACAGCCTGGTTCTCGCTGAGTGTGATGCCCGTAGCATCGACTCCGTAATGCCTCGCGGCGTGCATGATCAGCGCTCCCCACCCACACCCGATATCGAGGAAACGCTCACCCGGCTTCAGGCGCAGCTTCCGGCAGATCAGGTCGAGCTTCGCCTCCTGCGCGGTGTCGAGCGAATCATCCACCGAGCGGAAGTACGCACACGAATAGACCATTTGCCGGTCGAGCCAAAGCCTGTAGAAGCTGTTGCCGACGTCGTAGTGGAACTGGATCGCCGCCGCATCACGCACTGGAGTGTGTCGTGGGCCGAGCTTTCGCGCGTGATCCGGAAAGCGCGTGTCGGCAAGATCGTCTTCGGCTTGACCTGGCAGCCCTATCAAGAGCCGAACCAATTTGGCAATCGAGAGCGGTGACCGCAGTCGCTCACCGATCGCCTCGCCAAGGTTGGATGCCGCTTCCATGCTGCCGTCGATGTCGACGTCGCCGGCGATATATGATTCCACGATCGACAGCTCGTTCGGCGGCAGCAACATCCGCCGAAGTGCGGCGGGTCTGTTGAGGACCAGCGTGAATGGCGGACTCGGATTGGTGCCCCGATCGACGGTGCCATCCCAGAATCTGACGTCGAACGTTCGCTGCCTCGCGTCACCGAACAGCGCGGTCAACACTGCGCGACAACGCGATGCTGCCCAGTCGTCGTAGAGGACGACGGACTGCTGGAACTCTACTTGTGCGGTCGACATTCTATGAAGTTAGCGGGAGACTCTCTGTGCGGAGATGCTCTATGCAGGCTCCGTGCAATGATCACGGATGGTATTACGGCGGACCCTCAACCCGACGAACGCGGCACGGAGGCGGGTGTATCCAGATAGCGCCATAAGTACCAGGACGCAACAGTACGATATGGCGCCCACGTTGCGCCAATCTTCAGCACCCGTTCGGGAGTCGGCAGTTTTCTCAGGCGATACGCCCGCTGAATGCCTTTCTGAATCCCCAGGTCGAGATCGGGTAGCACGTCGGGCCTGCCAAGCCGGAACATCATGAACATCTGCGCTGTCCAACGTCCGATGCCCTTGACCTGCGTGAGCGCCGCGATGATCTCATCGTCAGTGAGCTCGTGGAGCGTCTCGATTGGGAGCTCACCGGACGTCACCCGCGCTCCGAGATCCTTCAGATAAGCCGATTTTTGTCGCGATAGTCCAATCGCGCGGAGTTGCTCGTCTGACGTCGCCGCGAGCTCGGCGGGAAGAGGTGTGCGTCCACCGTACAATCCCTGGAAACGACCGTGAATCGTACCCGCCGCCTTGCCGGATAACTGCTGGAAAACGATCGAGCGCGCTACGGCATCGAAGTGGGTTCCTCCGGATGCCGGCCATCCCTTGTACCGTCCCACTCTTTCGATCACCCGCGCCATGACAGGATCGACCTTCTTCAGATGCGAGACAGCGACTCGATTAAGCGTGTTGGGACCAACCGACTTCATTCTTACCCGTAAGTTGAAATGATCGACAAAAATATACGGCCGGCAATCCAACCGTCGCGTGAGAGTGGAAACTCTATATTTGTGGCGATGCAGCCCAATGAATTCCGCAGACACGGGCATGCGGTCGTTGACTGGATCGCGGATTACCTCGAGAACCCGGAACAATGGCCAGTTCTGCCAGGGGTAGAGCCCGGGGAGCTAAGAAGCTCACTCCCACAATCTCCGCCACTGCAGGGCGAGTCGATGGATGCAGTGCTCGAAGACTTCCGGACGCTGATTGTGCCGGCGACGACACACTGGAATCACCCCGCCTTCATGGCCTATTTCGCCAACTCGTCAACCGGTGCCGGTGTGCTCGGCGAAGCCCTCACCGCGGCGCTCAACGTCAACGCCATGTTGTGGAGGACGAGTCCTGCCGCGACAGAGCTGGAGCTGCTGACGCTCGATTGGCTGCGGCAGATGCTTGGACTCCCCGAAAAATTCTTTGGCGTCATCGGTGACACGGCATCATCCAACACGCTCTACGCTCTCGCCGCCGCGCGC
>CATPBN010000008.1 GCA_955652635.1 uncultured Gemmatimonadaceae bacterium | reverse complement strand
GGCGCTCGCGATCGGATTCGGGACCGAGTCAGGCCCAATGACGGCAAAGTTCGCGGCGGTGAGCGTCTGCGCAGGATCGAAGGGCTTGTCGAACGTCACCCGCAAAGTCTGAGAGTCACTCGCCGCGATCAGGGCGAGGCGAGTGACTCTCAGACTTTGCGGGTGACGTTCGACAAGCCCTTCGATCCTGCGCAGACGCTCACCGCCGCGAACTTTGCCGTCATTGGGCCTGACTCGGTCCCGATTCCGATCGCGAGCGCCAATCCGGAGCCAAGGGACACGATCGGAAAGACCGCGCCGCCGGTTCGAGCTCCGTCTGCGCCGCGGGCAGCGGTTGCGCCACGCGTGGATACTGCAGCTGCGCCAAAGCGCGTGATGTCGCGTCCAACGGCGATTTCCGCGGCGATTATCAAGCTGCAGCGGCCGCTGAAACCGAAGATCGTCTATCGCGTGCGGGCCATCGGTATTCGTGGGCTGCTCGGCCGAATAGGTGATAGCGAGCGCCCATTCACAGCGCCCGCGCCGCCTGCGCCGCCGCCGGTGAAACCAGCTGCGATGCCAACCGCGCCACCTCCGTCGGTCAAGAAATGACGGATCCGCGACGTGAGCTGCCCAGCGTTAACGCACTGCTCGAGAGCGCGGGCGTCCGCTCGCTCCTGGAGCTGCACCCCAGACGCGTTGTTCTCGAGGCCGTGCGAAGTGCAGTCGATGCCGCCCGCAACCAGGGCGTCGCCGAGCGGACTGAGCAGCAGTGGTTGGCAAGCATTGCGTCCGCAGTTGAGAGCCTCAGCCAGCCTTCACTCCGTCGCGTGATCAATGCGACCGGAGTAGTATTGCACACGAATCTGGGCCGAGCGCCGCTCGCTGGATCCGCGGTGAACGCAATTTCCGCAATAGCGGCTGGATTCAGCAACCTCGAGTACGACCTTGCGACTGGCGAGAGGGGCTCGCGTTACTCACACTGCGTTGGTCTGCTGCGCCAATTGACTGGCGCCGAGGACGCTCTCGTCGTCAACAACTGCGCGGCGGCGATGGTGCTGGCGCTCAACGCTTTGGCGCAGAGAAAGGAAGTCCTCGTTTCCCGCGGAGAGCTCGTCGAGATTGGCGGTAGCTTCCGCATTCCGGACATCATGGCCCGCAGCGGCGCAAAGCTCGTCGAGGTCGGGACCACGAATCGCACGCACGACGATGACTACCGCCGTGCTATCACGCCACGGACCGCCGCGATCGTGAAGGTTCACCGCAGTAACTTTGCGATCGAAGGATTCACGTCGGATGTAAGCGTAGTCCGTTTGACGTTCATTGCCGCCGAACACGGCTTGCCAGTGATCCACGACCTTGGAAGCGGGTTGATGGTCTCACTCGACAAGTATGGGCTCACGGGAGAGCCGACGGCGGCGATGGCGCTCGAGGCCGGGGCGTCACTGGTCCTCATGAGTGGCGACAAGCTCCTCGGCGGTCCTCAAGCTGGCATCATCCTCGGCGCTGCAAACCTGATCGCGAAGCTCCGCAAGAATCCATTCGCGCGGGCGATGAGGGTCGACAAGCTCACACTGTCGGCGCTGGAGGCCACCCTCAGACTATATCTCGATCCGGAGCGGGCGCTGAGGGAAATTCCGGTGCTGTCGATGCTGACGGCCCCCGTGAAAGAGATCGAGGCTCGCGCCGAAGCAATTGCCGCGAGGTTGCTCGCCTCCGGAATGGAGGCAAGGGTCGCGGAATCGAGCGCCAGCGTCGGCGGGGGCGCGTTTCCTACGGCGGCGATCCCCTCGCGCGCGATTGTTTTATCGCGGGATGCGCAGAAAGTCGAAGAAAGGTTGCGGCTCGGCGAGCCCGCCGCCATCGGTCGAATCTCCGAGGGGAATCTCCTGCTCGATCTTCGTAGCGTGCTGCCGCGCGAGGATGATCTCCTCGCCGAAGTAGTCGTCAAGCTCCGCCATGACTAGGCTCCCCGACGCGGTTTTTCTCGACCGCGACGGAACGGTCATGGAGGACGCGCACTACATCAAATCCCCCGATCAAGTGCGGCTGATCCCGGGCGCATCTGCGGCGGTCAAGCGGATCAATGACGCGAAGGTTCCCGTCATCGTCGTCACGAATCAGTCGGGCATCGGTCGCGGTATGTTCACAGTGAAGGACTACGAGGCCGTGAAGAACCGCTTCGAGTCCCTACTCGCGCAGGATGGGGCGCACGTCGACGCCAGTTATTACTGTCCCGACCATCCGAGTGTGACCGGGCCGTCCAGATGCCGCAAGCCGGCGACCAAGATGTTCGAGGACGCGATTCGCGACTTCGATCTGGACCCGGTGAAAGTCGCGTACGTTGGCGATCGGTGGCGGGATGTCGCCGCATCCAGAAAGCTTGGCGGCCAGGGAATCATGATATCCTCGCCCATGACCACGGAAGAGGATCGCCGAAAAGCGGAAGAGGATGGAATCCAGATTGCCCGTTGGTTGCTGGACGCCGTCGATATGCTTTTCGGTCTTACTCAGAAGGACGGCCCGGCGTAAAATCGGTGATGCCGTCACGACTCGCCGTGCTCGCCTCAGGGCGCGGCTCAAATCTCCAGGCCATTATCGAACATTTCGACAATCTCGCGCGCGAGCGCGTAGCCAAGGTCGTACTCGTGGCATCGAACCGCGCCGATTCCCCTGCGCTCGTTCGTGCTGCCACTGCGTCCATCGATATCGCCCATTTCAACTCGGCGGATGACGGCTCAGAACTGGTTGGCCTGCTTAAGGCATTCCGGATCGACCTCGTCGTGCTGGCTGGCTATCTCAAGCGAATTCCGCCCAAGGTGATCAGAGAGTACTCTGGCCGCATCCTCAACATTCATCCCGCGCTCCTCCCGGCTTTTGGAGGCGAAGGCATGTACGGTGCACGCGTTCACGAGGCCGTCATCGCGTCGGGTGCCAGGGAAAGCGGGGTCACGGTTCATCTCGTCGACGACGAGTACGATCGTGGCCCGATCGTCGCGCAGTGGCGCATGCCGGTAAATCCATCGGATACGGCGGAGTCGCTGGCATCGCGGGTTCTAAACATCGAGCACGTCGTGTATCCACGCGCAGTGGAAATGGTCGCGATCCTACAACAACTCGAATCGAAGCGAACTGATTGATATGCCCACTGCCCTGCTCTCTGTTTCAGACAAGACCGGCCTCATCGACTTCGCGAGCGCGCTTGCCAAGCTCGGTTGGGATCTGATGTCGACCGGAGGCACAGCGAAGGCGCTGCGGACAGCCGTCGTAAATGTTCGCGATGTGAGCGATGTCACGCATTTTCCCGAGATGCTCGACGGGAGGGTGAAGACGCTTCACCCGGCCATTCATGGCGGGCTTCTCGCGAGACGCGATTCGGCCGAGCACATCAAAGCGCTCGCCGAGCATGGCATCGCTCCGATAGATCTCGTCGCCGTAAACCTGTATCCATTTGAGGCAACTGCATCGCGTGGGGGTGCCAAGCCCGAGGAAGTCATCGAGCAAATCGATATCGGTGGGCCTTCCATGCTTCGATCGGCGGCCAAGAATTTCGCTTCAGTGACGGTCATCGTTGATCCCGCGGATTATGGGCGGGTTCTCGCCTCCCTCGAGGCCAAGGACGACGATTTGGATCTGCGTCGCGTGCTCGCTGAGAAAGTCTTTGAGCGGACCGCCGCGTACGACGCCGCGATCGCGCACTGGTTCGCCCGCGAGAGATCGGAGACGTTTCCCGACAGCATCTCCATTCCGTTGGAGCGCGAGTCGACGCTCAGATACG
Source organism: uncultured Gemmatimonadaceae bacterium (assembly GCA_955652635.1). Classification (GTDB taxonomy): domain Bacteria; phylum Gemmatimonadota; class Gemmatimonadetes; order Gemmatimonadales; family Gemmatimonadaceae; genus UBA4720. Next base: position 6,360 of record CATPBN010000008.1, on the reverse strand, counting down.
GAGAGAACCCGGGCCAGCGGGCAGCGTTTTACGTCGAACACCACAACGACGGGATCGCCGGCCTGGAGAAAAAAGGCGGAAAGGAACTTTCCTTCAACAATCTCCTCGATCTTGAAGGTGCGCTGTTCGCCACCGATCCGTTCCAGGGCGAAACGTGTTGCGCGATCGTCAAGCACACCACTCCGTGCGGGCTGGCGACCGGCCCAAACGCCCTCGATGCATACAAGAAAGCTCTCGAGTGCGACCCGGTTTCCGCATTCGGCTCAGTGATCTCGTTCACGGTCCCGGTCGACGATGAGACGGCGGAGGCCATTTCCAGTCTCTTCGTCGAGTGCATCGTCGCCCCGAAGTTCAGCGATGGAGCTCTCGAAATCCTGGGCCGCAAGAAGAATCTCCGAGTGCTGGAAGGTCAGGCGCGTTGGCGCGACGAGGCACTCGACTACAAGCGGGTTCGCGGCGGCTTTCTCGCGCAGGAACGCATAGCACGCGACGGGGCAAAAGAAGACTGGAGAGTGGTGACCAAGCGTCAGCCGACGGACGCCGAGCTGACTGACCTTCGATTCGCCTGGCGCGCAGTCGGGAGCGTCAAGTCAAACGCCATCGTCCTCGCGCGGGACGGCGCGACAATCGGCATCGGCGCAGGTCAGATGTCCCGCGTCGACGCCGCTTTTCTCTCTGTCCACAAGGCGCGGCTCGCTGGTCACGATACCAGCGGCTCGGTGATGGGGTCGGATGCATTCTTCCCCTTCCGCGATGGCGTCGAGCAGGCTGCGGAAGCCGGTGTCAGCGCGATAGTGCAGCCAGGCGGCTCGGTGCGCGACGAAGAAGTCATCCGGGCAGGAAACGAGTTCAACATCGCGATGATCTTTACCGGCATGCGCCAGTTCAGGCACTAGGATGACGGCCAGCTCGCAAAGCACGGGCGAGGAGCTCGACTACCGCCCATCGTATGTCGCCGCCGCGATAACGTCGACGCTCGTGTTCCTGCTCTATCTCGTCACGCTGGCTCCATCCACCGCGATGTGGGATACCAGCGAGTACATCGCCGCGGCGTTCGACCTCGGGCTTCCCCACCCGCCCGGGAATCCCTTCTTCGTCATCCTCGGACGCTTCGTCGCGATGCTGCCGATCGCGCCGAACGTCGCGATGCGCGTCAACATCCTCGCCGCACTTTGCAGCGCGGGCGCCGCCGGAATGTGGTTTCTCATCACGGAGCGGGTGCTCGTTGGATGGCTCGCCGAGCGGTGGCAGAGAGTCGTCGGCGGTTCGCTGGCGGCGCTGATTGGAGCGACTGCGTTTACGGTGTGGTCACAATCCGTCGTAAACGAGAAAGTCTATACGGTGTCGCTGCTCGGGCTCGCGCTGGTGTCATGGCTGATCGTTCGCTGGTGTGACGAACCGGACGGGTCCAAGGCGGACGGACTGCTGGTGCTCGTGGCCTATCTGAGCGGGCTGGGTTATGCGATTCACATGGCCGGGTTTCTCGCGCTGCCCGCGGTAGCCGCGGGCGTGATCATCCGGCGCCCGCGCACTCTCGTGCGCTGGAAGCTTCTGCTCGCCATCGCCGGCGCGCTTGCACTCGGCATGACGCCATTCCTCACGCAGCCCCTCCGTGCCGCGCACTTCCCCGGCATCAACGAAGGAGAGCCGACGGGTTGCGCTACGACCATCGGCGCCAGCTGCACATTCAGCAGGGCGACCTACGATCGCTTCATGTACAACTTCAACCGCGGCCAGTACAGCAAGCCCGCCCTCAGCGACAGACAAGCGCCGTTCGTTGCGCAAGTCGAGATGTGGTGGCTGTACTTCAAATGGCAGTGGCTGCGTGATCCGTTCAGCACCCACCAACCATTTCAGAGAATGCTGGCGACGCTTTTTCTTCTTCTCGGTGGATTGGGAGGCTTCGTCCACTGGAAGCGGGACAGGAGTTCGTTCTCGTACTTCGGTCCGTTGATGCTGACGATGACGCTCGCGTTGATCTACTACATGAACTTCAAGTACGGCTCGTCGCAGTCACCGGAGCTGGGAGATACCGTCGCGCGCGAAGTCCGCGACCGCGACTACTTCTACTTGTGGAGCTTTTCCGGGTGGAGCGTCTGGGGTGCGCTCGGGCTCGTATACGTGTGGGAGACGATTGCAGCGCTCATCGGATCTGAGAGGCTTCCGGTAGGCAACGAGAGCCTGGACCTTCCGCGACCCCGCAGCTGGCTGCTCGCGACACCAATTCTCGCGGTTGCCTTCGTACCTCTTTTCGCCAACTGGCAATCAGCGTCGCGTGCTGGACAGACTGACACGGCTGATTTCGCGGCTGACCTCCTCAATTCCGTCGAGCCGTACGGAATTCTGATCACATCCGGCGACAACGACACGTTTCCGCTCTGGTACGCGCAGGAAGTCGAGGGGATTCGACGCGACGTGATAATCGCGTGTCTTTCACTGCTCAATACCGACTGGTACACCCGCCAGTTGTTGCGACGTCCCATCTATGAATACGATTCGCTGCGCGGGCCGGCGATCTATCGAGGCAAGGTGTGGAAGAAGCCAAGTGGTCCGCCGCTCAGGTTGACGATGGATCAGGCTAACGCGGTGCCGCCGGTGATCGAGCTCAGTGCGCCGCAGACCTTTCGTAAGGAAGGCACTGACATTGTTGCCACGATCAACGCCAAATCGCTCGGGGATTACTCCGGCCTCGAGCGCGCCGACCTTTTCGTGCTATACATGATCCGCGACGGCTATCCGGAGCGCCCGTTTTTTTTCAGCCGCACGTCGGGCGGATACGCCGAGGAGACGGGATTTGCATCGTACACGCTGACGGTTGGCCTCGCGCGAAAGCTCGTGCCGCAAATCCCGAAGCCAGGAAGCGGAATCGTATCCATCGGCGGCGAATGGTTCGATGCTGCGACGACGCGAGTATTGTGGGAAACGGTCTTCAAGGCTCCCGCGTCATTAGCAAAGCGGGATATGTGGGTCGATCGACCCTCGGTCGGCATCCCCTATCTCTACGTGCGAACGGGACTGGAGCTCGGTGCTACGCTGGACCAGTTGGGAGTGAAGCAGGAGGCAGCCAGGATCCGCGCGCAAACGGTACGGATCGCGCGCGCGACACAGCTCGACGATCTGGTTGGAGGTAGCTCGAGGTAGCGCGTTGCCGCTGTAGTTGGCCGCTCTTATCTTGAGAGTGCAGGAGGGTTGGCAGAACGGCTATTGCACCAGTCTTGAAAACTGGCGCCCGCAAGGGCTTGGGGGTTCGAATCCCTCACCCTCCGTCTCACACTTCGGCGTCTGGATCGCGACACGGGTCGAGCATCCACAGAACTGAAGCAGGGGGCAATGGGCCCGTAAGCTGAAGCTCGAAGCTTGAGCGTTGTTGCTGCCAGCTTCTTGCTTCAGTTCTGTGGATGCCTGCCGCGCACCATGATCGAGACGCCGAGAGACTACTGACCCGGGATTCGAGGTGCGGGTCCGAGCCGCGCCAATCTCGCCTTCATCGTGGCAAATCCAGAATCGTTGGATTGCAAGCTATTGAGCTGAGACGCCGGAACCTGACTCAGCATCTGCTGGATGTCGGCAAGACGGTCCTGCGTGCCCGGGTGGTCCGCGAACCACCCAGCCGTGGCACCCCCACCGCCCGAGGCCTGCTCCTCCGCCAGAAGCTTCTGGAAGAAGGTGTACATTCCGCGGGGACTGATTCCGGCAGCCATCACGTTTCTGAAGCCGCCTTCATCAGCCTGGACTTCATCAGTACGGCTGAATTTCGCAAAGACCGCAGTGCCGCCAATGTTGATCGCCGCCTGCGCGGCACCGTTTTGGCACACTCCAGTGAGCGCGCAGAGTATCCCAACTCCAACGTTTGCGCCTTGGGCGTTCTCCATCTGCTTCACGGAATGGCGTCTGACCACGTGCTCGATCTCGTGGCCGACCACGCCTGCGACCTCCGACATGTTGCTGGCCCGCTCAAGCACGCCGCGATTGATGTAGATGAAGCCACCGGGGAGCGCGAAGGCGTTGACCATGTCCGAATTCACGACCTGGAACTGCCACTGCAGATCCGCCCGCGACGTCCTGCTCGCGATCCGCTGACCGAGCGCGTTCACATAGTTCTCGATCACCGCGTCCTGCACCATCGGAAGCTGGGCACTCACCTGCGCCGCCTCCTGCTGCCCCATCTGCACTTCCTGTTGCGTGGATACTCCACACCCGGCGAGTAGCGCGATTGCGCCGATTGTGATTGACAGATTCCGCATCGACTGAGCCCTCAAGAATTGTGTTCGTTGCCGGTCGTGCCGGGCCGCGGCGGTACAGAATGGCAGGAAGCAGACCAATGAACGCGTGGGGTCGCAAACCAACACGAACGTGCGGGAATGGCAGGCACGAGATTGCCTCGTGCCCACCCAATTCAGCTATCTATCTTGGAACTACGATGGTCCGCTTCACGTTTGTGAACACGGTAAACTGGGTTCCCGCCGAGATGTTTGCGGAAAGTCCCTTTTTGGTTGCGCCGATTCCCAGGGTTAGAAGGCCAAGCGCGGCAGCCTGGCTTTTCCGGCCCTTCCCGACCGTTTTGGTATTGCCGCGGAGGGGAATTCTCGTCCCATCGACGGCGCGAACGGAGGTGACTTCTACGGTCAACGCCCCAGGATTCCCGCCGGCCGCGCGGCGAGCGACATGCGCGATGTTGCCCTTCACCGGCGTTCCTTCTTTGATGAGAACGTGGCCGAACTCCGAATAATCCGATGCCAGGTGGAACGCCACCGAATCGCCCTGGTTGACGGACGCGCTGGAGAGATCCTGATCGATTACGACGGTCAGAGGGGTTCCGGCGGGTATGATGACCGGCATCTGTGTGGTAGAGTTGGCAGCCGCGGCAGCGCGCTCGTCTGCTCGCGTCGACTGAGCCCCAAGTGGAATCGCCGACAGGGTGGCGGCCAGCAGAATGATTGGGCGGAAAGAACACTTCATAACTACTCTCCTCGAAAGTTGCGCCCGCGAAATCGCGGACTGCACTACTTCTTAGTCAAGTTGAGTGCCTGCGATCCTTTCTTCCACATTACAACTGGCGCACTCAGTCTTCTCCCGATCAATTTCCCCTGTCACTAATAGGCGCCGCCCACATGGCTGACTTCACCAAAGAATGGATCGAGCATCTCAAGGGACAGATTGCGGGTCGCTTGAGCATCGTCGAGGACAAGATGGACCCCCAGACGTACGACCAGCTCGTCACCGACCTCGCCTGGTTCGCGTTCCGCTTCGCCCGCGACCCCGACACAAAAATGAGGAAAATCTTCCGATGAGCCGACTGCTGCGGCACTAGATTCGCCGTAGACCCTCGGGCTGCGACCAACGACCAGGGGGCTGGGGGCGCCGATGGCGAAATGCGAGGTCTGCGGAAACGACTATGACAAATCGTTCAGCGTTACGATGAAGGGAAAGTCCCACACCTTCGACTCGTTCGAGTGCGCGATACACGCGCTGGCGCCCAAATGCTCCCACTGCGGCTGTAAGATCATCGGCCACGGAGTCGAGAGCAGCGGCACTTTCTACTGTTGCGCGAATTGCGCCACCTTGACGGGCGTCGAAGGACTCGAAGACCGCATCTAGCACGGGAGGCAATATCGTTGTGAAATGGAAGAGCCGACGAAACCCGCGCGGAAAGATTGGGGACGAGCGCGTGCGCACCAAGTTCGCCTGGTTGCCCGTCGAAGCGGATGATGGCTACACCTATTGGCTCACACCGGTCGTGGTCCGCGAAAAGCTGTTGCCGAAAGTGACGCGCGGCGGATTCGAGGACGACGAGGAGGAATGGGAGGTCGTTGAAGCCAAGCCGGTTGCCGGCGGGAAGAAAAAAAGCCGCAAGAAATAGCTGCTTGCACCCTACCATCGATCTCAACGCCGATCTGGGTGAGGGCTTCGGGCACTCCCGCTCGTCGGAGGACGAAGCATTGCTGGAGCTCGTGTCTTCCGCCAACATCGCCTGCGGATTCCACGCTGGCGATGCGACAACAATGCGCGACACCGTAAGAGTTGCCGCATCGCGCGGCGTCGCGATCGGCGCGCATCCCTCGTACCCAGACATACCAGGCTTTGGCCGCAGAGAGCTTGGACTCTCTCCAAAAGAGATCCGCTTTCACGTCTCCTACCAGCTTCGCGCATTCCGGGACATATGTAGCGACGAGGATACAAAGCTCTCCTATGTGAAGCCGCACGGCGCGCTGTACAATCGGGCGGCAAAGGACTCTTCTGCGGCCGCTGCAATCGTGCAGGCTATCCGCGACGTCGATCCGGCGCTCGTCCTGCTCGGGCTCGCCGGAAGTCAGATGGCGCGAGCTGCCGGTCATAGCGGCCTGAGCTTCGCCGCCGAAG
>CATPBN010000007.1 GCA_955652635.1 uncultured Gemmatimonadaceae bacterium | reverse complement strand
CTTCAGTTTTGTGGATGCCGGATCGTTTCGGGATCCGGACACCGAGTTATTAGTCGGGAGGCGCCTGGACGACTTTCTTTTACGACTTGCCCTTGGGGCTCGACTTCAGCTCCTTCTCTACATTCTCCGCCAGGTCGCGCAGCGTCTCACGGTCATCTTCGTTGAACTCGCGGGGAAGGTTGTCCATGATGCAGAGCGTCCCGACGCTGTGACCGCCCGGCCCCTTGACCGGGTTTCCCGCGTAGAACCTGATATGCGGCTCCTCGAGCACCAGCGGATTCTGCGCGAAGCGCGGATCGAGGGCGGCGTCCTCGATGACCAATGCGTTCTCGCCATTGATCGCGTGACCGCAGAACGACGATTCGCGCGTAGTATCCGGAATCGGCAAGCCGTGCTTTGACTTGAACCACTGCCGGTCGCCTTCCACGAAGGAGATGCCGGCGAAGGGCACGTCGAAGACGCGCTGCGCCATTCGGCTGATCTTGTCGAAGCGTTCCTCCGGCTGTGGGTCCATGGTGGCGCCGATGCGGAACTCGACGAGTCGCTCCGCCTCGTCCTGCGGAATGAGCGGACGCATCACTTCTTCCGTCTCGGCCCAGAGGCCGCGGCTCCGCATCACCGTTGTGACACGCGCCCTGAACCGGCCAGGATCGAGCGGCTCGAAAAGCACATCGTCCACACCCTGCGAAAGCAGATCGGCGGTCTCGTTCTCGGAGCCGGCGGGTGCGACGACGATGATGGGCATGTCGATCAATCCGACCACGGTGCGCGCGGCGTGCACTACCTGTCTTCCATCGAGGATTGGCAGCTTCAGTCCGACCACGAGCGCGTCCGGCGGATCCTGCGCCAGAATCCCCAGCGCGGCAGCGCCGTCATTGGCGATCTGCACCGCAAACCTTGCCTCGACCAGGATGTCGTTGTACCGCACGCGATCGGCCTTGTCGCTCACCGCGAGAAGCACCTTCGACGGTTTTGGAACACCATCCGCATCGAGCTCGGGGACGTACTCCTGATTGACGCGTGGCGTGTTCGACCGCGGCGTTTTGCGGCGCTCGAACTCGGTGTATGGAATCACTTCATCTGCCGTCGTGTCACCTTCGGCGATGTGCCAGAGCGCGTCGTTGTCGAACGTGTGCAGCGCGCCTGTGCGTAGCGCCAGGGCGCGGATCTCGTCCGCGAGCTTTCCCATCGTGATCATTCCCCGCACCTCGGGTGTGATCTCGAGAAACTCGATAAGCGGAAGACGCCCAGTGTAGCCGCTGAAGCCGCACTCCGCACATCCGGTTGCCTTGACGTGCCGGGCCTTGTTGAACAGGCGTATCTGCGCCGAGCGGACCATGGGGTGGAGCTCTTCGATCGGCGCTTCGTAGCGGCAATGCGGGCACGCCCTCCGCACGAGACGCTGGGCGGTGACACCGATGAGGCCGGCAGCGACTCTGAAAGGCTCTACCCCGATGTTAGACAGTCGCGGAATCGCGCCGATGGCGTCGTTGGTGTGCAGAGTCGAAAGCACGAGGTGTCCTGTCATCGCCGCCTGAAACGCGATCGTCGCCGTCTCCTGATCTCGTATTTCTCCGACGAGCAGCACGTCGGGATCCTGACGCAGCACCGATCTCAGAACGCCCGCGAAGGTGAGGCCCTGCTTCTCGTTCACCTGCACCTGATTGACGCCGCTCAGCCGATACTCGACCGGGTCCTCGACAGTTACAATGTTGACTGCTTCTCCACGTCGTGTGTTGAGCGCGGCATAGAGCGTCGTCGTTTTCCCGGAGCCGGTGGGACCAGTGACGAGAAGAATTCCCTGCTCGCGGTTCAGCAGGGCGTTGAATCTCTCGAGAACCTCGGGCATGAAGCCGAGTGTCTGCATCGAGACCTGCACTGACTTCTCGTTGAGGAGGCGCATCACGACCTTTTCGCCGACGCGCGTGGGCAGGATCGAGACGCGCAGGGCCACCTCTTCTCCGGCTACTCTCACCTTGGCGCGCCCGTCCTGTGGACGGAACCGCTCGGCGACATCGAGGTCGGACATGATCTTGATGCGCGACACCACGGGGCCGACGCCGATGAATCTGGGCAGCACCATGATGTTCTTGAGCAGCCCGTCGATGCGGAACCGCACCAGTGTCGACGCCTCGTCGTGCTCGATGTGTATATCGGAAGCGCGCAGCTTGATGGCGTTGGCGATGATCGCATCGACGAGCTTTATGACCGGGGCGTGCACACGGGCCATCGCCGCCGCGTCCTGTTCTTCTTCCTTGATCTGCTCGATTCCAACAGCGTGATCGAGCTTCTCGATCAGCCCATAGATCATCGCGTCCGGGCGCAATGTCTCAGTGACCATCTTGTCCAGCTGACCGGGCGGACAGAAGAGCGGCGTCACCTCACGACTTGTCGCCCAGCTCACTCGCTGGATCGCCTCCTGGTCGAGTGGGTTGGCCATGGCGAGCCAGACCATGCGGCTGTCGACCTTTACCGGGAGGACGTTGTGCTCGCGGCACAGCTTCTCAGGGAGAATCTGCATCGCGTCCTTATCGATCTCGTTTGGATTCAGGTCGACGTAGTCGATTCTGAAGGCTTCCTTTACGACTTCGGCGATCTCCCTGAATGACAGTACGTCGCCGTCGATGAGGGCCTGGGCGACGTACGGCTTCTCCTGAAAACGCCAGCGTTTGATCAGCTCAGGAGTCACGCCTGGCATGGTCCCCACGAGGGCGACCAGCCACTCATCCTTGAAGCGGAATTTTCGCTCGTTGGTCTGGGGGTCAGCAGGTGTCGTCATGTCTTCCGGTGGGGCACTCGCTCCTGCTGCTCTATAGTTGGCAGGCCGTCATAAATGACTGTTTTCGCCCCTTCAAGATAACACCTGAGAAGCATCGGGCCCCCAGCCTTCCAGGAGGAAGAGTTTCCTCATGTCCGAGAGTCGGCTGAATCATGAAACCCACCTTCGGTTCGCTATTTGCTAAACATCCGATCATACTCTAGAGCCGCGCGCTGTCACACCAGGTTCGCGGTTCAATAATACGTACGCGTCCAACCTGGGGGCGCAATACTGGACCGAGATGTCGGCTGCGTCGATCCCCTCCACAACCCATCCGCGTACTGCCGCCGGGGCTGCGATCCATCGATTGGATGGCTCCCCGCGCAACAAGATCCTAAGGCTGCTCCCGCCGGTCGAGCTCGCTGCGTTGGTCGAGCGCAGCGAGCTCGTCGAGGTGAAGTCGAAGCAGATCCTCTTCGACCCGGGGGATGATCTCGAGCACGCTCATTTTCCGGAAGACTGCGTTATCTCGCTAGTCACCGTGATGGAAGACGGGGACCAGGTCGAGGCCATGACAATCGGCAACGACGGATTCTCGGGGATTCCCGTTTTTCATGAAGTCGAGACTTCGAAACTCAAAGGCTGCGGCCAGATCACCGGGACGGCGTTGCGACTCACCGTGAGGGATTTCTGCGATCTGGCGCGCGAGCTCCCGGGCCTCAGGCGTCTGCTCCATCGCTACAGCGAGTTCGTCTTCGAGACGGTGGCGCAGTCCGCCGCCTGCAACCGACTTCATGTCATCGAACAGCGTTGTGCGCGGTGGCTTCTGATGTCTCAGGACAGGGTCGGCCGCGACAGCTTTGATCTTACTCAGGAATTCCTGGCAGAAATGCTGGGAGTTCGCCGGCCGGGCGTGACTGTGGCGATGGGAATCCTGGAGAAGGCAGGGCTGATCGCGCACGGCCGCGGAAACATTACGGTCGTGAATCGGCCAGGACTCGAGAAAGCATCGTGCGAGTGCTACAGGACGATCAGGGAGAGGCAGGCCAAGCTGATCGCCTAGGCGGTGACCGCGGCGCCCTCCACAAGCGGCATGACGGTTTCCGAGAAGCGCTCCATCTCCTCAAGTTGAGGACTGAACTGGAGGAGGAGAAGATCCACCCCCACGGCCTCGAGCTCGCGAATGCGGGCCGCCACCTGCTCGGGCGTCCCCACAAGTCCCGCTCTCAAACCGCGGTTCGATACTGAGTAGTCCTCGAGACTTACCTGCTGATCGAGGGCGGTGTGTGAGATCCAATCCTGATAATTCTGGTAGCCGGGCGTGCCGGGTTGCACGTTGGTGATGCGCGCCAACTCCTTCCGGGCTTCGCCTTCCGAATCGCGCACGATCGCGTACGCGGCAACACCATACTGCATCGGCCCCAGCCCGATTCTTTCGCGACGCGCAGTCATGTCGGCGATTTTCGGCGCCACGCGCTCGGGCGGGTCGCCGTGCATCACGTAAGCGTCACACGACCTCGAGATCAACTCCTTCGCGGCGGGGCTCTCGCCGCCGGCGTAGATCGTGGGGCGTGGTCTGCGCAGAGGCTTCGGCTCGAGAATCGTTTCCTCGACCTTATAGTGCTTGCCCGAGTCGGTGAATCGCCGCTCGGTCCAGACCCCGTTTACGATCCGCAGCCACTCGTCGGTGCGCCCGTACCGATCGTCGTGCTCCTCGAAATTGATCCCGTAACGTCTCGCCTCGTCCTTCCACCACGACGACACCACGTTGAGCGCCAGGCGGCCCCCTGAGATGCGATCGATGTTCGCCGCTTGCTTCGCAAAGATCGCCGGTTCGTGAAACGTCGGCCTGACTGCCACCATCAGCTCGAGCTTTTCGGTAACCGCGGCGAGCGCCGCCGCAGTTGACCACGCCTCGAGGGAGTCCGCATCGATTCCCTTGATGTCGTTCATGAATAGCTCGGCGATCAGCGTGATGTCGTAGCCTATCTGCTCGCTCCGCTGCGCGAGCTTTTTCACGTACTCCCACGTCGCGCTCATGCCTTCGTCGGGGACATTGCGGAGCCACCCACCGAACACAGGGAGCCAGTATCCGTATCTCATTGGCCGAACCCCGCCGGGGCGAGCACTCTCGTTCTCTCGACGAGATAATCGACGAGGCGCTCGAAGGGATCGAAGCCGACGACGTTCTTCGGATCGGCGACGAAATTGGACAGCGCGTTGATGTCGTAGAAGTAGTGTTGTCCGTCCCGGTCGTCGACCAGGTATTCTATTCCTCCGACGTCGAGCTCGACGTGTCTCGCGATCTGCTCGACCTGACGGACGATTTCGGGCGGTGGATTGTATTGCTCGACGCGCATTCCGTTTTTGGGCGCATCGACCGCGCACGCGCCGCGGGACAGCTGCTGGCCGTCCGTGGTCTGGCAGACATCGGCCGGGCACAGGTTGAACGAGTTGTCCGCCGGGTAGACGTTGATCGCGTAGAGGAAATTCCCGTCGAGCACCTCG
>CATPBN010000006.1 GCA_955652635.1 uncultured Gemmatimonadaceae bacterium | reverse complement strand
TCCCTCTTCCCTCTTCCCTCTTCCCTCTTCCCTCTTCCCGCCTTCAAATCTCCCAATTTGACAACACGATCCCGCCACCGGCCGGCTTTGGCTCGGCGCGCTCGTGGACCGACATCCTCAGATCGGTCCATCTTACCCGGGCCCCGCGAGCCATCAGTCGCCGATAAACGTCGCTGTACTGACCCTGAACCCTGATCGCCACGCGCCTTCCGCCTTTCGCGCGCGCGTGAGCGCAAAGCTGCGTCACCAGATGATCGAAATCGGCTTCGCTCCGCGCGACCATCTTGAGAACGCGCATCTCTTCCGTTGCCCGCCCTTCGACCAGAGGCACCGAATGACAGATCGCGAATGACACGACTTCGCTCCCCTTCCGAACCAATATCGTGTCGCCGAGCTCGTGATGAGCGGTGAGAACGATCTCGCGCGTGTAATCGTAGCCCGGCATCAACTGTTGTAGCAGCTGCCGGCACTGTCGGAGGGCCAGCTCCCTCTCGTGCGGATCGAGGGTCGACATGGGAGTCGATTGAATTCCGCTTCGCGCCGCATCGAGCGTCACCGTCACGGTGAGATGTCCGGGTGTAAAGCCGAGAGACGAATAGAACCCGACGTTGTCCATCGTGCGAGGCATCGTCTCCAAGCCAATCACCGTCGCCCCAGCCTTCTTCAACCACTCGATACCAGTGGTGACGATCATTTTGCCGATACCCTGTCCCTGATAATCTGGATGCACGGCGAGAGGACCCATCCACCCTTCGACGCCCGAGCGATGCACCATGTTGAACGCCGCGATGCCCTCGCGCGCGTTGCGCCAGACCATCGCCCCGTCCTCCGCGTCGGTGATGGCGAACTTCCACACCGCCGGGTTGAGGTGCGGCACTCTTACGCCAACCATTCCGTCCTTGCGGTAGCGCTCGGTAAACGCTTCGCTGAAGACGGCGTTGAGTGCAGAAATTTCGCGGAGGCTGACGCGCTCCGGTGTCTCGGATACCCACGCGTGTCTCCAGTTCCGCGCGAACGCCATCACGCGCCGGCTCCCGCGCCCGCCTCGGCGCTTTCGACAGAACCTTCTTCCACCCTTCTCCGCTCTCGGGTGCCAAGCTCAGACGCGAACGGTCGCTCATCATCGGCCGCGCGGACGCTCTCGTTCTCGCCCTGAGTCACCACAGAGGAGCCATGGTCTGCGTCGTAGCTCACCGATATCACCCTGTCCAGTCCTTCGCGCACGGGCTCGATGTGTGTAATGAGTATCACCTGCTCGAAGCGATCGTGCAGTCCGCGCAACAGCTCGACGACGTTGAAGCGTCGAGCCTCGTCGAGCGACCCGAATACCTCGTCGAGAATGAGCAGCGAGAAGCTCTGGCCCGCTCGCTCGGCAATCATCTGTGAGATGGCCAGACGCAGCACGAGATTCGCCAGATCCTCCTCCCCACCCGACAACACGGGTTTCGGAATACCGTCTTCCAGAATCACGATGTTGTACTGATCGTCCAGCTCAAGCTCAGTATAACGCGCATCGGTTAGCTCGCTCAGGAAAGCGCTCGCCAGCTCGGATAGCTCCGGACGGAGCTGGAAGTTGAGATCCGTGCGCAGATCGGAAAAGGCGCGATCCAGCTCGTCGTGGATCCGCCGGTCGTCCTGAAGCACGTCCAGCTCGGCAACTTTTCTTTTCAAGTCCTCTGCCGCTGCCTGCGCGGCGGCGAGAGCAGCAGTCGCGCTGGAGACCTGCTCCTGCGCGCGCGCTGCCGCCACTTTCGACTCCTGCAGCTCGCTGCGGACGCGGTCGAATTCCGCCTTCAGCTCGTTGAAGTCCTTTTCCGTGAACGAGATTTGCGCGCGTCGGGTGCGAAGCGTGCCCAGCGTGGATTGAACGCGCATGATTTCCTGCGCAATCCGCGTCTGCTCCAGCTTGAGCTGCGGCTCGCGTTCGAGCATGGCCTGGAATCGAGCCACCTCCGCTTCCATCGGCGTCAGGCGATCGACTTCCGCGATAACCTCGGCGTGGCGCGCCGGATCGTAGCCTGGCGGGATTCGCGAGAGATCGCGCTTCATCTGCACCTGCCGCTGCTGCTTGGCGGCGATCTCGCGCACAATGGTTCCAAGCTCCTGTACGGCGAGCTGCACCTTGGCGAGTCTCCTCTCGAGCGTTCCCACTTCCTGCATCAACACCCGGCGACTCTCGTCCAGCTCGCGAACGTCGTCGGGCATCTGCTCGAGCTGTTCGACGCGTGCCTTGTAATAGTTCCCATCGACATTTACGGTGTCCATCAACTCGTCGAGGTGCTCGACCACTGTGTGCAGGCTTCCGCCGAGTGGGCGGCTGCAGGTCGGACATTCCCCGTTCTCTCCGAGGGAGACTACGCGATCGCGCTGCTGCTTGACCTCCGCGTACTGCGAGCGGAGCGCTTCACGCTTGGTCTGCGCCTCCTGTCTGTCCCGCACCCATTCGGTGCGCCGCGCCTCGAGGAGTCCCTGGGCGTCCTCGAGCTCGGAACGCTTCTTTTCCAGCTCGAGCGTTGCTTCTTCCTCGAGAGCGGGCGCGCGCTCGATTTTCGAGTGGCGGTCCTCGAGCCGCGCGATTTCTTCGCGCAGCGCAGACTCGGCCTCGAGAAGCGTCTTGCG
>CATPBN010000005.1 GCA_955652635.1 uncultured Gemmatimonadaceae bacterium | reverse complement strand
TTGGGCGCATCGACCGCGCACGCGCCGCGGGACAGCTGCTGGCCGTCCGTGGTCTGGCAGACATCGGCCGGGCACAGGTTGAACGAGTTGTCCGCCGGGTAGACGTTGATCGCGTAGAGGAAATTCCCGTCGAGCACCTCGACGCGCGTGATGTGCGCGTCGCGCAATGGCGCGAGCTCCTGAACGAGTGCAACGTGATCCACTCCGAGGTCGATCAGTCCGACGCTTGCGGCGGCAGCGAGCGACTCCGGGTTGTCGAAGCGCGTGATGCCCGCTCCGCTACCCCCAATATTCGCCTTCACCACGACGGGGAATCGCAAATCACGCGCGGCCTCGGGAGCAAGCGCGCCGTTGTTGATGACGCGGGCCCGCGGATACGGGAGTCCAAGCTGCTCCAGCGCATCGAGCTGGAGCGCCTTCGAGATCTCCATCTGATACGAGGCAGGACCATTCACGAGCGGGACCCTGATCCGCTCGAGGTGACGCAGCCAGGCCAGAGTATGAAAGGTTACTTGTTGGTGTCCGCGCAGGTACGCCGACGGGCTCGCGCGGTTGAACACGAGTGAGTAGGGCGATTGGCTCTCGGATGGGTCGTAAGAGTGCGACGAAGCATCGATTCGGACGTAGGGGATCTCGCGTCGATCCAGCTCGGCGAACAGCGGCCTGAACCAGTCGGGATGCTCGTAGTAGATTGCTATCGGTCCATCGGGTGTTGCGGGCATGCATGTCTCCGTGATGTCTCACAAGATAGTCCATCGCGCTGGGTCGGCGAGGGGTATCCTCTGCGCGGCAGTGTCCTCGCACAGCCCGCCGGTGTGGGGCGCGTTGCCGACCGACCGGCAAAGAATCCAGAACCGCACAATCGCGCCAGGGCGATGAACTCGCGCAAACAGCCGGGCGCGTTTAGCATACCAGCATGCCCGCCCGCGAAACGTTTCGGCTCCCGACGCGCGATGTCGTGCGAATGCTCGCGCTCATATTCGGCTTCTACGTCGCGATCCGCCTGCTCTGGATCGCGCACCCCGTAATCTTCCTCTTCTTCCTCGGCGTGCTCTTCGGACTCCCGATCGCCCAGGGAGCGGACTGGCTCAAGAAACGCCGCGTTCCGCGCGGGATCGGCGTCGCGATAATTCTTACCGTCTTTCTGGGACTTCTCATCGGTGGCGGGATCGGCATGGCCCCGATTCTCCGTGCTCAATCGAAGGAGCTGCAGCAGCGACTTCCGGAGGCGCTGGACAAGATCGACGCCTGGCTCGGCCACCGCGCCAACGGAGTGCTCGGCATTCTCTTCAATCAGGAAAGCACCGGCGAGGATACCGGGACCGTGCCAGGAATCGAAACCGATTCACTTGCCACCGATACCGTGGCGGCGCCATCGATTGGTCCCGAAGCGCAGCGCACCAACGAGGTCGTGGTGGGCGGCAACCTCAGGCGAGAGATAACCAGACAGTTTTCCGGGGCGCAGAACTCATTTCTCCGGATGCTGACGTCTACGTTCGCTGTCACAGGCGCATTCCTGCTGGTGCTCTTCATCGCGGCGTACATCGGCGTCGATCCGCATCTGTATCACGGCGGAGTTCTGGCGCTTGTCCCGGCCCGAGAGCGTGACCGGGCCGCACTCACCCTGGCCCGGCTCGCAACGACGCTGCGACGCTGGCTCGTAACGCAGCTGATCGCGATGGTCGTCATCGGCGCGGTCACCACCGTGTTTCTGCTCGCGTTTCAGGTCAAGGCGGCGCTGCCGCTCGGAATCCTCGCGGGCGTGGCAAAATTCATCCCCATCGTGGGCTCGATCTTCGCCGCGATTCCGGCAGTTGCGATGGCGTTCATCGACTCCCCGCACAAGGCGCTTGTCGTCGGGATCGGCTACATCGTAATCCAGTTCGTCGAGAATCATCTGCTCGTGCCCGTGCTGATGAAACATGGAGTGAATCTCCCACCGGCAATGACTCTCGGGATTCAGGCGCTGATGGCTCTTCTCTTCGGCTTTCTCGGGCTCCTGGTGGCAGTCCCGCTTCTGGCCGCCGTTCTCACCATCGTTCGCACGATGAACGAGAAAGAGTTGCGCGAGATATCCGAGGAGACGAGCTCGCGGTTACCCGCCGGCGACGAGGCGATCGAGCGGGCGTTCGATCATCGGACGGGCAAATACCAGTGACTTCGCGGAAGTGCCGCGCGAAGGCGACCTGAGCATGGTTCCGAGTAGCGCCTTCGCGTTCGCGGTGTATATAATCCAGCCTGCAAGATCGTTCTTACCCCTGTCACCTCAATTAAACGCGAGAGGTGGCAGCCCCCAGGAGATTTCATGATTCGTTTTGTGAGCAGAGTTCTTTTGTCAGCTGCATTCAGCGCTGTGCCGGTGGCCGCTCATGCTCAGGCCCCGTGGCGGCAGGTCTATAAAGACAGCGACGTTGCCGTCATCTTCGACACGGCGAGTATTACACTCCAGTCGCCAGGAACGTGGACAACGGTCACGAGCTGGGACTACACCAGGCCGCGCATACTGGAGAACAAAAAACAGTACACCCGGCTCGTCGAGAGGGCGTACGTGAGGTGCTCACCGGTGCGGGTCAAACGTGTTCGGAGCACGGTGTACGCGGGTAACAACATCCTCGTCAGAGATGAGGGAGAGGTCGATCCGCGTGACCAGGCTCACATGGTTTGGGATCGTCCGAAATCGGGGACTCCGGGACGAAACGCGTTCGAATCCATGTGCGGAATTCTTACGCGAAAAGCGGGCATAAATGCTATCAGTCCGCCCTCGACCCAGGCCGCAGAAGCCGCGGTCAAAGCGACTCCGAAAAAGACTCGCGCCAGAAAGAAGACAACAAAGGGCTAGCAGCTTCAAGGCAGGTTCCTGGGGAACACTGAAAGGACGCGGCTAAATCCGCGTCTTTTTTGCGTTTAAGTCGCCCCTCCCGTTGGAGCAAGATCACTGTCTTCAGTCGATGGGATCAGAGCTCAACAGTGGCGAAAAATCGTGCCAAAAATGAGGCATTTAGGACACCCCAAAACGGGGCACTTTGGCCAAGCGTTTGCTCTATAGGAATGCAGCTTTAACAGGGGAGCAAATGTGAGATTACTCGAATCCAAACACGAACACAAAGCGAGGTCCCCGGGGGGGACCATATTCAGCATAGTATTGCATCTGACGATCCTCTTTCTCGCGATTTTTGCGACCGCTCGGGCGGGCGTCCGGAAGGCAGACAAGGTACATGACACGAAGGTCAACTTCGTGGCAGTAAAAAAGGATGAGCCACCCCCTCCCAAGAAGGAACCACCCAAGGAAGCGCCAAAGCCGAAGGCACCTGCACCCAAAGTGGTAAGCCTGCCAAGGCTGCCCAAGGAAGCGGCTCCGGCGCCCCCGAAGGGG
>CATPBN010000004.1 GCA_955652635.1 uncultured Gemmatimonadaceae bacterium | reverse complement strand
TTCCAGCAGTTGGTCAAATGACCCGACCGGGACGTGCTCGGACCCCATGAACATGATGTGCTCAAAGAGATGAGCGAATCCGGTTCGGCCGACTTGTTCGTCTCCGGACCCGACGTGATACCAGGTATCCCCACGGCGACTATCGGAGTGGAGTGGTCCTCATGAAGGATTACCTCGAGACCGTTGGCTAGCGTGTACTTCTCGAACTGGATGCGCGGTGTCGTCTGGGCATCTGTGGTGGAAGCTGCCACCCCAATAGCGAATAAGTAGCCTAAAGCGACTAAAACGATATTCCTCTTCACAGCTTCCTCTCGAAAAAGAAGGCCATAGGTGCTTTGAGTGATTCACTAAACATATACTTCCATCGCTCTTCCCGATTCGGCGAGATTGGACTCGTGCGGGTCGGAGATGTGTATGGTGTGAATCCGAAGCGTCTCGCCAGTATTCTGAGTCGCAGCATGTGAAACGGATCGCTGACCAGAAGCGCGCTCTGCAGGCCGCGTACCTCCAGCATGCCGGCTACTGCCCGCATTGATTCGCTCGTGGTACGTCCTTCGTTTTCCACCAGAATCGCGCTGTCAGGCACGCCGTGTTTCTCTGCATATTTTCTCCCCACGGCTGCTTCGCTGGTGGTATCACCGGAGCCTGTTCCACCTGTGAGAATCAGCAGCGAAGCAAGATGACGGTTCCAGAGATCCAGAGCGTGATCGAGTCGGGCACGCAGCACGGGTGATGGCTTGCCAGCATACTGTGCCGCTCCGAGGACTACTATGGCCTGCGCCGGTCTCGCTTCGTCGCGAGAGCTCCAGACCAGCACTGCTGCTGCTGAGACCAGCCATAAGCAGAAAACCGTTGCCATACCGATCGTCACTGTTCTACGTACGATTCTGATGGCTTGTTTCGCTTTCGCTGCCCGCTTCATCCGTCGGAAGCTACGCTAGAATGCGCGGCGCGTGTGGGGCTCTGGACAATCGACCGAATACCCCAACGCCGTGAGCGTCACTTTGAATTCGTCCTGAACGGGTACCTCTCCATGTACCAGCCATACCGGGCCGAGATTCGGGGACTTATCCCTCACTCGGCCAAGCCACGCAATCATTTCCGTCCGGTCGGCGTGTGCGCTATAGCCATCGATAACTTCAACACGCGCGTGCAGGGCGACGTCATCCCCGAAAATGTGAAGAATGGGTTGCCTCTCGACTACCCTCCGACCCAGAGTATGCTCAGCCTGAAAACCGACGACGAGTATCGTGTTTCGTGGATCGCTGGCGCCCTGCGCAAGATGGTGAAGAATCCGACCATTCTCCATCATCCCGGACGCGGCGATGATGACCATCGGCCCGTGTACGCGAGAGAGTGCCTTTGATTCCTCCACATCGCGCGTGTAGTGAAGGAGATCAAACCGAAATAGCTCTTTGGCCCTTCGGACCATTTCCTCGGAACGATCAAAGCTCTCCGGGTGCATCTCGAACACTGTGGTCGCATCGATCGCGAGGGGGCTGTCCACGTAGATGGGTATCGCTGGAATTGCGCCCTCCTGCGTGAGCGAGTGGAGTGCGTAGATCATCTCCTGGGTGCGCCCGAGTGCAAAGGCCGGGATGAGGACCCGGCCTCCCCGCGCAGCAGTTTCTCGAATTACCTGAGCAAGTTGAGCCTTGGCGCCTTCTACCGACTCATGTTCTCGATTTCCGTACGTCGATTCCATGATCAGCGCATCAGCACCTTCGGGGGGAACAGGATCCCGGACGATTGCGAGTCCGCTCCGGCCGATGTCTCCCGAGAACACTAGCCGCTTGGTTTTGCCTCCCTCCGTGCAATCGAGCAGAACCGAGGCGGAGCCAAGTATGTGTCCTGCATCGATGTAGCTGGCCTTCACCCCGGGCACGACATCGAAAGGCCTGTTGTAGGGAACGCCAACCATCAGGTCCATTGTGCGTACTGCGTGACGCATTCCATATAACGGCTCGATGAATTCCTTGTGTCTTTTCGCCAGGAACTCTGCATCCCTCTCCTGGATATGCGCCGAATCGGCCAGCATTACCGCACAGAGATCTCGAGTTGCAGAGGTAGCCCAGATGGTTTTCGAATATCCTTCCGCAATGAGATAGGGAAGGCGCCCCGAATGGTCGATATGTGCGTGAGAGAGAACGACCGCGTCTAGATCCTTGATCGGCAGAGGGAGGTGTCTGTTCTTGTCCGCGGAATCCTGTCGCTTTCCCTGAAACATCCCGCAGTCGAGCGCGATCGTATGTCCGTTTACATGCAGCAGGTGACAGGAACCGGTCACTTCCCTTGCCGCGCCGACAAACGTTATCTCCAAACAGCTAGCCTTCTGCTACTGCATCGCGCTGAAAGAGGATGGTAACGCGCTGCTCGTCCTGAGACATCATCGCGGGTTCCCAGCCTCCTCTGCTTCGCTCGTTCAGGAGATCGGTGAGGGTGTCTTCATCTTCTCGAGTGTGCCGTGTCAGCTTGACCACCACAGCCTGGTATTCTTTCATCAGGAGTTAGAGATTATGAGCCGGTGAACATCCACTGTGCTGAGGCCGGAATCCTGGGGCTAGAATGATCGAGCGGGTCAAGGAATTCCCGACGCTGACTATTATCCGGCATCCCCTCGTTCAGCACAAGCTAACGATTCTACGCGACCTGCAGACTCAGACAAAGCACTTCAAGGAACTGGTCGACGAAATCGCCATGCTCATGGCCTACGAAGCGACAAGCGAGCTGACGCTCGAGCCCAGAGATGTAGAGACCCCACTCGAGAAAACCTCCGGCTGGCATATTACCGGAAAGAAACTGACCCTGGTACCCATTCTTCGAGCTGGTCTCGGAATGGTTGAAGGCATCCTCCGTCTCGTTCCATCTGCTCGGGTAGGTCACATTGGTCTCTACCGCGATCACGACACTCTGCAGCCGGTGGATTACTACTTCAAGGTTCCGGGGGATACTGCCGAGCGGGATTTTTTTCTCCTCGACCCGATGCTCGCCACTGGAGGCAGCGCGGCTGCAGCGGTAGCGTCCCTCAAGAGAGCGGGCGCTAACCGGATCCGGTTCCTTTGTCTGGTGGCTGCCCCGGAAGGAGTGCGGCGCCTGAGCGCGGCTCACCCTGATGTGCAGATTTACTGCGCCGCACTGGATCGGGAACTCAACAGTCAGGGCTACATTCTGCCCGGGCTCGGGGACGCCGGTGACAGACTCTTCGGGACGAAGTGATCGCTTAGCCGAACCACTCTCTCGGGTTCAGCCTCTGCTGCTCGGCCGCATCTATTATCCATTGTTGACTCTGTGAATCAACAACCTCGCCGGAAACGGACTCTAACCACCTGATTGCTTCCTTGGCGTTCCCGATCCGTCTCCAGAGCTCTCCAACGAGATACGTGAGGATCGCGCGTTCATCTCGCGGAACCGCGTCATAGGCGCCCAGCGCTTCCTCGAACTTCCATGCAGTGTGCCGGCGGAAGTATCTCTCGGCCTCTACATCTCCTTCATCGACACAGCACCAGGCGGCACGCAGAAGGAGGTCGGCAACGTGGCGGGCTTCCATGCCCTGCCATTGTGCGACTTTGGCAGCGGCTTCGTACTTCTCTGAGCCACATATTGGCGATGGCCGTAGAGGCGCGAGCTCCGTCAGCACATGCTGTTTGAGGATCGGGCTGACCTCCGTGGGTGCCGTGAAATCCGCTTCTCCCCCGGAGTAGCCACACTCGCTGCACATGTGGATGAGATAGGCAAGCGGCTGAGTGCCGGCAGCGCGCTCATGAAAATCGGTCCGTTTGCCGCCGAATGCATTCGTAGAAACCACACTCTGGGACTTGAACTCGTTGTCACACACGGGACAACGAAGGTCTATCTGACGCAGCGTTGTCATTGGCTGCTCCTCCTCTCGCTCTTAGAAAGAGAGAGGGAATATCTGTGCCATGATTTGGGGGTTTGTTTGGAGAGATCGGGCTTGTTGAGACTTTCGGTCGATTGTATCTTCTCGCATCGCAAAAACCGCGAAAGGCTCCCCACCCCGCGAACTGGTCGTTGATGCTCATCAACCTACTGCCTGACTTCTTCGCAGTTCACAACAGTACCGACCGTGTCGCCGCCTATCTCCGCTACTTCGAAAATCACCGCCGCTTTCTAGAAGCCTACTGGCACAACTACGTCCTCGATCCAGCAGGCCCTCATTTTCTGGAAGTCGTTCGCTCTGCCGCGCTTGCAAGCCGGGTAGACCTTCGCACGATGCTAGAGAGAATCGATGTGGTCTCTCTGGCTAGAAACACGGAAGAGCAGTGCAGGACCTTGTTGGACGTTGATATCGACATCGATGTGGTCTTGATGGTCGGCGTCGGCGCAGCCAACGCAGGAGAGCTGGTCGTCGATGGCAAGGGAATCGCCTTTGTCTGCCTCGAGCATTTTACGAGCGTCACGAATCCCGAAACCCAGGGATTGGGGCTCGATCCGGAGTTGATTCCTCTCTGGCTGGCACACGAGATCGCGCACACCGTTCGATACGCGTCGCCGACCAGCCGCAGTGAGCTGAAACAGTTGGTCGAGGACGCAGGCGGCTATTACTCGTACTGGGAGACGGGGAGACGCGCAACGCTCCGCGAGCTCATGATCAATGAGGGGTTGGCCACTCACGCTTCACGGATCATCAGCCCCGGTCACGCTGCCTGGGAGTATTACGGCTACACTCGGCGGGAGTACGCGAGCGTTCGTGAGCTTGAGCCGTTGATGACGAAGTCGCTCAATGCCGATCTGGATCGGGCAGGTCTGGGTTTGAGACTCCGATACCTCTCGGGTGGAATGAGCGACGATGCCCGTACAGTTGACCGCCATGTTTTCCCCGAGAGGAGCGGCTATTTTCTGGGCGCCAAGATGGTCGAGGCGGCAGTGAATGCGCGCGGACTATCGTGGGCCATTCGTGCGAGCGCGAGCGAGATCACTTCGATCTCAAGCTCTGCCGCTGCTTCCGCCTGAGCTACTTCCCAACGCAGAATGAGCTGAATACCCGATCGAGAACGTCTTCAACGTCAACGGCCCCAATCAACTCCTCGAGTACGTAGACAGCAGCTCGTAAATGGACGGATGCGACCGGTGCAGGAAGTTTTTCCTCCTGCCAGGCCTGCTGAAATCCCCTGAGTTCCACGAGCGCTGTGGTGAGTGCGTGACGGTGGCGTGCCCTCGTGAGTATCGGGAGATCGCTCGTAACTTCCCCGTATCTCGAAGCAATTGCGTTGTTGATCGCGCCCAGCAAGCCTTGGAGACCATCGCCGGTGTGTGCGCTGACATGAACTACCCGGTCTCCGTTTGTGTCATCCCTGTGCGGTGCCAGATCGGCTTTGGTCCGCACTGCAATCACCGGTGCGGCCGACTTGCGACCTACAGAGGC
>CATPBN010000003.1 GCA_955652635.1 uncultured Gemmatimonadaceae bacterium | reverse complement strand
CTTGGCTCCAGCAGCCAGACCTGCGCCGCCGCGAACCCGAGGTTGCCGATGAGGGCGGTGGCCACGACATCGAGCAGCTCGGGCTCGAACAGCTTCTGGTTCATCTGGTCGATCGACTGGTTGAGCAGCTCCAGCCGCCGCGCACGCTTCTCGCTCTCTTCGAAGAGACGGACGTTGCGAAGCGCTACCGCGAGCTGCTGCGAGAGGACCTCGAGCGCCTCCTCCTCCCATCGCGTCAGGCGTCGCTGATCATCGTGGGTCTGGAGGTGCAAAACGCCAAAGACCTTGCCCTCCAGCAGCACCGGGGAGCCGAAGGCGCGCGCGTAGCCGGCCGCATTGAGCGCGGCCAGGTCAAAGAGTGGGGGCTCGCCCAGCATCACGAACCGCTTCGCGCGCACCACGCGGCCCACGATGCCGTCGGCCACGGAGACGGCGTCGCCCTCGACCGCCCCCGGCAGGCGGACCGCGGCGCGCAAGGTGAACACGCCCCGATCTTCATCGAGGAGGACAATGGCGCCGGAGTCCATCTGGAGCAGCTCCATGCCGCAGCGGATCACGGTGTTGAGCATTCGCGACACGTCGAGCTGTCCGACCAGCTCGCCGAGCACGTTGCGCAATTGTTCCGTCTGATCGAGCCGACGCCTTGTGCCCCGGATCTCGGTGTTCATGGCGCGCACCGCCGCACCGAGGCCGGTAATGACGGCGACCGTCGGGATGGCGCGGAGCACAGAGTCGCGGACCGAGATGGCGAAACCGAGGTCGCTTGTTTGGAAGAGGATGACCCCGCTCGTGAAGAACAGGCTGGTGCCGATACCGCCCCAGAGCTCGAAGCGGAAGACCGCTTCGGCCGCAACCAGCGCATAGAGCAGGTAGGGCAGGCTCGAGGACGGGGTGGCGAAGAGCAGGATCCAGGCGCTGACAACCGCGTGGTCGAGGACCAGCAGGAGGACCGCCATCGGCCGCGAGAAGCGCAGCGCCGTCTGCCGGCGGATGGCGAGCAACGCGACGCCGTTGTAGGCGGCCATCAGGCCGGCGAGGACGATGGTCACCGTGACCGACGCCGACGGCAACCAGAGCAGCAGGCCGAATGGAATCGCGAGCGCGGCGAAGCGAAGGCGGACGAGCTGGCGGTCGAGGGCAGTCATGCCGGCCCTCCCGTCCTAGGCGGCCTGGCTGGTCTGAAGGTTGTTGATCATCTCGAGGAAGCGGTCTTTGCCAAAGTCCCCTTTCTGGATGATCGACTGGATGTTCCCCTGGAGGCGATCGCGGTCCTCGCTTGTGATGTTTTTGGCCGTATAGATAAGGATGGGAATCTGGCTCCCTGCCGGGTCCTCGCGGAGCTTGGAGACGACCTCGAAGCCGTCGACGTCGGGCATCATCAGGTCGAGGATGATGAGGTCCGGCTTCTTCTTCAGCGCCATCTCGACGCCGGCCTTGCCACCGTCGGCCACCATGACATCGATGTTGAAGGGCTTGAGCATGGCCTTGACCAGGCGGATGTTCTGCGGGTCGTCGTCCACGATCAGGACCGATGATGGCGTCTTCTTGCCGCGCTTGCCGTCGGCGAGCAGGTCGAACTTCACCATCATCTGCAGCAGCTGCTGACGGTCGATCGGCTTGGTCAGGAAGTCGGCCTGACCGATGTCGAACGCGAGCGATTCCTTGTTGACCTTGGAGGTCAGCACGATCGGAATGTCCTTGGTTTTCGACTCGCGGCGCAGGTCATAGACGAGGCCGCTCCCGCCGTTGGGCGGCAGCTGTGTATCGATCAGGACGGCGAGCGGCTGCAATTGGACCGCCTTGCGCAGGGCTTCCTGGGCGCTGGCGGCAATCACCACTTCATAGCCGGCGTGGCTGAGGAAGGGCTCGATCCGCTCCTTGACCGCAGGGTCGTTGTCGGCGACCAGGATGATGGGTGGCTTGGTTCCGGTCCCGACCGGGGGCATCATCTGCACCGGGCGCTCCTGGATGCCGGCTTCCTGCTTGGCGAACTCGATCAGCTCGCGAATGTGTTCGACGAGCCGCTTCCCGCTTTCGTTGATGTGGGCGACGAACTCGCGCCGCTCTTCGGGCGTCGTCTTGTTCGCCTTCTCGTCCAGCAAGATCTCGCTGAATCCCAGGATCGCGTTGAGCGGTGAGTTGAGGTCGTGACTCTGGTCGTAGATGACGCGGAACTTGGCCTCGAAGTCGCGCTTCGCCTGTGACAGGGCCGGCGCCGTGTCCTTGTGTTTGCCGCTTGCGGCCAGGTCGTTTCGGAGGCTGTCCAGCTGCGCCTGCATGGCTCGCTTCTCGGCCTCGTACCGGGCAAGCACCTGGCTGGTTGGCGGTCCGCTCCCGGCCGCCTTGCGGGCCTCCTCGAGCTGCGCCTTGAGGGACGCCTTCTCCCGCTTCCAGGCTTCGTCCAGCTCCTTGGCTTCCGCCGCCCGCTGGCTGTGCAGCTCGTTGGTCTGCGACATCATGTCGGAGAGCTGCGCTTGCACCCGCTCCAGGTCGACTTTGAGCTGGTTCTTTTCGGAGGTGAGTCGCTGCTCACGCGCCGTCCACTCCTCCGCCTTGCGGCTGGTTTCACCGGCAAGGTCCGCGTGGAGTGCTTTGAGCTTTTCGGCGTCCTGCGCCACCGCGGCCAGCTTGTTGTTCGCATCGCCGACCTGCTT
>CATPBN010000002.1 GCA_955652635.1 uncultured Gemmatimonadaceae bacterium | reverse complement strand
TGCATCAGCTATTCTCGAGTCGTGGCTGCCCGGCGTGGAAGGCGGGAACGCGATCGCCGACGTGATCTTCGGCGACGTGAATCCCGGCGGAAAACTGCATGTAAGCTGGCCGCGATCGGCGGGGCAGGAACCGCTTTACTACAATCACAACCTCACCCAGGCGCCGGAAAGCGATCCGAAGTTCACGTCACGCTACTGGGACATCTCCAGCAAGCCGCTGTATCCCTTCGGCTATGGTCTCAGCTACACAACCTTCGCGTTCACCAGTCTTCGACTGTCGAAGGCTATTATGAAAGCAGGCGACAGCACCGAGGTTTTGGTTGACGTGAAGAACACTGGCGCCGTGCCCGGCGACGTGGTCGCGCAGCTCTATATCCATCAGCGCTACGGTTCCGCGTCGCGGCCGGTTCGCCAGCTGGAAGGATTCCGCCGAGTGTCGTTGCAGCCAGGCGAGACCAGGACTCTACGTTTCCGACTTGGTCGCGACGAGCTGCAATTCTGGAGTCCCCAAGTGAAAGGATGGGTGGTTGAACCCAGTGTGTATGACGTCTGGGTTGGGGACGATTCCGCAGCTAATCTTCACGCGGAGCTCGTCGTCCGGCGTTAGAACTCATTCACGGCCGCTATCGCAGCGCTTGATGCACATGACTAAAGTCGCTACCAGGTCGTTCCGCGTTGCTGTCCTTTGTGTGGCTATTGCTGCTCTCGCGTCAGCACAGGAGCTGCCTTACTCCCGCGCGGCGATCGGCAACGACACCGCCGGAGCCATGGCGATTCTCGCGACGCAGGCGATAGCGGCTTACAAGGACGACAATCGCGCCCGCTATCTGGACAATCTGTTCCGTTTGCAGTCGGTCGCCGGTCGCTATACGGATGCAACCACGACTCTCAGATCGTTACGCGCGCTGGCGTCAAAGGGTGATTCCCGTCAGACTGACGCGACGCTGCTGCTGTACTCCATTTATGCGCGCGCATCCGCCAGTCGTGATGGATCGTCCTTCGACTCGACATTTCAAAGGACATTCCGTGAAGTCCTGACACCGCTTGATGACAAAACATCCTGGCTGCTCGAGCGGCCACTGTTCGTGTCCCTGCCTATACTCGAGCAGAACTTCAGTTCGGCGCTCGAGCAGCAGGACGAGCGCACTATCTCGCTAGCTGATGCGCTGAAATTGATCCGAGCTTATCAGGTTGAACAGGTCATCGCGAGAATCCCGCCGCTCGCCATTCCGCTTGTAGATGAGGACAATCGCCGACGCTACATCGTCGAGACGGATATTCCCGTAAAAACCCCCGATGGCGCGACCATTTGCACTATGATCGTTCGGCCCCGCGCGGCTCGTGGACGGCTGCCTGCCTTGCTTACCTTCACCATCTATGCGGCGCCCGTGCCTCTCCTCCTCGAGGCGCGGCGCGCGGCGTCGAATGGCTACGCCGGTGTCGTTGGATACACCCGCGGCAAAGGATGCAGCCCCGACGCCGCGATGCCGTACGAGCATGATGGTGCCGACGCAGCGGCGCTGATCGATTGGATCAGTGCGCAGTCTTGGAACGACGGAAGAGTGGGCATGTGGGGAGGCAGCTACTCGGGATTCACGCAGTGGGCGGCTGCGAAGCACATGCCAAAGGCGCTCAAAGCATTGATGCCGCAGGCGTCGGTTGCGCCGGCCATCGATGTACCGATGGACGGTAATCTTTTTCTGAGCTTCGTCTATCCCTGGCCGTTTTACACCACGGACGTGAAAGCTCTCGACGACTCGACGTACAACAATCGCGATCGCTGGAACAAGTTGAACCACGATTGGTACCTCAGCGGCCGCTCATATCGTGACCTCGACAAGATCGACGGTACACCAAACCCGATCTTCGACACGTGGCTCTCGCATCCGACCTATGACTCGTACTGGCAGAGCATGATTCCGTACGAGAATGATTTCGCGCGAATCAACATCCCGGTGCTGCAAACCGCCGGCTACTACTACGGCGGACCCGGAGCCGCCGTTTACTATCTGACGCAACACTACAAGTACAATCCCGGCGCTCAACACTATCTCGTGATCGGCCCGTACGACCATTTCCAAGCGCAGCGGGGAATGGTCAACACGCTCGATTCGACGTACGTGTTGAATGGATACAGGCTCGATCCCGTGGCCCTGTTCGACATGGGAGAGCTTCGGTACCAGTGGTTCGGCTACATCTTCAAAGGCGCGCCCAAGCCCGCGCTCTTGAAGGACAAAATCAACTACCAGGTGATGGGCGCCAACGCGTGGAAACACGCACCTTCGATCGCCGCGATGTCGAACCAGACGTTGCGTTACAACCTGATAGCGTTGCGCGTTGGCGACAGCTATCGACTGAGCGAACGTAATCCCGGCACCAGGACCGTCGTCAGGCAGAACGTCGATCTTGCCGACCGGACCGATGCGGATCGCGTGTCACCCGGCGGCGGTGTCGTCGACACCACAATCGATACCTGGAACGGCGTCAAATTCGTCAGCAATCCGCTTCAATCTCAGATCGAGCTGAGCGGCCTTTTCTCTGGACGACTGGAATTCCAGACCAACAAGAAGGATCTCGATTTTCAAATCTCGCTCTACGAGCTGACGGCGAGGAACGAGTACGTCTCGCTCTCCACCTACTGGACGCGTGCGAGCGCCGTTGCTGATCTCGTACATCCGAGGCTGCTGACACCGGGAGCGCGGGAGCGTCTGGATTTCAAGAGCGTGCGGCTGACGAGCCGCCTGCTCCAGCCCGGCAGCCGAATCGTCGTGCTGATCAACGTCCTCAAACAGCCCGACATGCAGATCAACTACGGCACGGGCGCGGATGTCAGCAACGAGACGATCGCGGACGCGAAGGAGCCGCTGAGGATCGACTGGTTCGGGGACACTTTCATCGATCTGCCAGTCCGATACTAGCGAAAGAACTGGGGACCGGAGAATAGCCCGCGCTCGATTGCGCAACTCCAGACTCGCGCGCACTATAAGAGTCCCTCATCCTGTAGGGCTACATATGAAACGGTCTTATTTCGCGATTCTGACGCTTGCTGCGCCCATCAGCCTCGCTGCCCAGCAGTCGCCCGCCGGTCCACCCGTCAATCCGATCACCACCGCGTTTCGCAACAGGATCTCGGGGTTGCATCGCAATATCGCGCAGGCTTTCGACTCCATCCCCGCGTCGAAGTTCGCCTACAAACCGACGCCTGCCCAGCTGAGCATCGGATACATCGCTCAGCACATCGCCGACGACGATTACTTCTTCTGCAACAATTTTGGGACAATGAAGGGAACGCGGCCGGCGAAGGACATGGCCACCGCCGATTCGGTCAAGGCGACGTGGCCGAAAGACACGTTGGTAACGCGTCTCAGGGGGTCGTTCGCGTTCTGCGATCAGGCGATCGCTCAGCTGGATGACGCAAAGCTGGGCGAGCCGGTGACCGTCACCTTTGGTGGAAACTCGCGAACTGTGGCGCGCGCGGGAATGGTACTTGGGCACGCGCTCGACCTGGCGGATCATTACAGTCAGCTCGCGAACTACATGCGCCTGAACAACCTCCTCCCGCCAACTGCGCTGCCGCGTCCCCGTCCTTCAGGGAGTTAGTTCGTTACGTCCAGATCGACGACGCTGCCTGAGCGGCGCGCTGTCTCCATCGCCTCATCGACGGCCTGCACACGCAATCGGACGTCATCACAGGATCTCGTCGATCCTGTGCACTGCTCCGTCGGGGCGAGTTTCGCCAACACCGACGGTGACGATGCGATTCAAGAATGCGTAGGCTTCCGCCGAGGTCTCGAATCTCGGCACTGTTCGAAAGTAGTAGCGCGCGGGACCGAGGACCTCCCCATGGCTGAACGCGGTGATCACGTCCGGGAGGCCGTGCCGTAATTGTGCAAAAGGTAAAGGACCTCGGCCATTGCCTCTTTTCTGTGCCACTGGTCATCCATTCCTACCATCTCAAATGCAACGAGCGGCGAAGAGATGTGCCTAATGGCCACTACTAGTTCGACGTAGTTCCGCTGTAGAAGACCGACCGAAAATCTGAGCTGGTTAATGACTCGTGGCGCTTCAAGATTTCCTGTCTCCGGATTTTCAGTGCCCACTGTAAAGTCGCGTTAGATGCTGGGCGCCACCGGTGTGACTCTCGTTGGCGACTCCGCCCTCGTGCTCGTCGAGCGCACCAGAGCGGTTGTCGTGCCATATCGCCAGCGATAACAACGAGTGATGAGGCACTTCACCTGACACGTTGGTTACTCCGCCGCCACCATCGCTGACGCGAGGGCAGTGTTGTCCTGTTTCGGTTGGGATGGGAATGCCAGCCGGCGACTGAATTCGCGGCGCAGCAGCAGCATGCTGAGCGCAAGCTGAACGAGCACCGCGCCAACCGAGAGATACCATATCCAGTTCAGCTGAAACCCCGCCGTGCGCGAAAGCAGGATCGCCGGCACCGCGACGAGCAGAATGCGTGTACCGGAAGCCACCAACGACGGAACCGTGTTTCCCATCGCCTGGAACATGCTCGACGCAACGAAGATCAAGCCGGATGCAACGAAGTTCCACGACACGATGCGAAGATAGACGGTGCCGACGTCGATCACCGACGGGTCCCTCGAGAAAATACGAATCAGTGCTTCGGGCGCGATGTGACAGAGCACAACGAGCACCGCCATGATCGCCGAGACCATGTAAGCTGCTTTGCGAAACGTGTCGATGACGCGTTCGCGACTGCGGGCGCCGAAGTTCTGTCCAGCGACCGGCGCAACTGAAAAACCGAGCGCGACCGCGGGCATGAACAGGGCCTGAATCACGCGCTGTCCGATTCCAAATCCTGCTTGCGCCGACGCGCCAAACGGTCGCGCGATCGCGTAGACGACTACCAGGTACACACCCATCATCGCGAACTCGAAACCGGCAGGCAGTCCGATGGCCAGCATCTTCCGCCAGAGCGCGAATCGTGGTTTCTGATCGGCGCGCACGAATCGAAGGTATGAATCCTTTGGCAGAAAGTACGTGGCGAACCAGATGACGGCGACCACGACTGCGATGAGTGACGAGATCGCCGCGCCGGCAACGCCAAACGCGTGACCCGTTACCCAACCGAAAATAAGAAATGGCGCCAGCACCATGTTGATGAATACGGAGCCGGTGGAGACAACCATGCCTGCCTTGAAGTTTCCGACCGCGCGCAGAGCGGCGCCCGCCGCGACCATCAGGAACTGCAGCGCCATCGCCGGAATGAACCAGAGAAGGTATTGCGCCGCCAGCGCGCCCGTCTCGGCGTCGGCGCTCATCGCGCGACTGTACGGGAGTCGCACCAGCATTCCCACAATCAGAAAAACAATTCCTGTAACTACGGCCAGCACCTGCGCCTGGTTGAACATCAGCTGCGCTTCGTCGTGGTTCTTTCTTCCGACCGCGTGCGACACCACAGTCGTCGTACCGACGCCGAGCATCTGTGTCAGGGCAAGCACGATAAAGGTGAAGTTGCCGGCTATTCCAACGGCGGCGACCGCGTGCGTGCCGAGCCTGCCGACCCAATAAAGGTCGATCAGGAAATACAGCGTTTGGAAGATCATCGTCACGAGCATGAAGCTCGTGGTCTTCAACAGATGCCTGGTGAGCGGTCCGGTGGTGAGGTCTTCCATCGTTCCGCTAATGTAGCTGGGGCGTAGTAGGATGTCAGATCGCGCTCGCGATCACCGTTCGCGCCAGCGAGTGAAAGGCGGTATCGATTTCGGCGGCCGAGATCGACTCGTGATCG
>CATPBN010000001.1 GCA_955652635.1 uncultured Gemmatimonadaceae bacterium | reverse complement strand
TGGTTAGATACATGCCGAAGGCGACGAACGAGCCGACGGAAATAGTGCCTCTGATCGCGAGAGCGCCTCCGGCGCCCAGCACGATTACAGCGCCGAGTCCGCCGAAGAACGCGAACAGCGGTTTCAGCGTTCCCCACAGGCGCACCAGGGACATGTTCAGCGCGAGGTATTGATCGTTGATTGCCCCGAAGCGCGCGATCTCGGCTGCTTCCTGCCGATAAGCGCGAACGATCCTCGCTCCGCTCAGATTTTCCTGCGCGCGTGTCGTCAGCGTCGAGAAATGCTCCTGTACCGCCTCGAAGCGATCATGAATCGCCTTGCCCATGCGGATCGTGAGCACGGGGAGAACGAGCATCGGCACGAGCGCAAGAAGCGTGAGTCTGACATCGATTCGCAGCATGAAGAAGAGCGCGAACAGTCCTCCCGTGATCGTATTCGCGAGGTACATCACCGCTGGCCCAACGGCCATGCGCACGGCGCTCAGGTCGTTCGTAAGGCGCGCCATGATGTCACCGGTGCGCGTCTGTGCAAAGTACGCGGAGTCGAGCGTCTCCAGATGTGTGAAGAGATCATTTCGCAGATCGTACTCGATCCAGCGGCTGACGCCGTTGATCAGCTCTCGCATGCCGTACCGGAACGCGCCGCCGACAATGGCTGCAAGCACGATGAGACCGCTCAGCTTCCAGATCGTTCCGAGCGGGGCTCCAGCGCCAATGGCATCGATGGCTCGCCGCAACAACCAAGGGATAACGCTGGTGATTGCCGACGACGCTACAACGATCAGCAGCCCGATTGTGAAGGAGATCCAGTACGGTTTGTAATATGGCGCAGCGATCCTGAGATTCTTCATATTTGGTATGTGGATTGCACACCACAATTACTCATGAGCTTGGGCATAGCCAAGCGCTCGTCACACGATGGAGGAGGCTTAATGGTTCAATATATTCCCCGCTTTAATGCGTCGCTGGCCCTTTCTGTTGCGCTGCTTCTTGGTGCCTGCACGGCGAAGACAGACAACAGTGCCGCCGCAGACTCGGCTCTCAACAAGGACATCCAGCTTGCGAACCGCGATACGACGGCGCAACCCGCTCTTACCGACGTTCCCGCTGGAACGGCGAAGAATCCGGCGCCGGCCACCACCGCGCGCACGACCACTCGGACCACGACGACCACGCGCACGCCGACCACCACGACGCGCAGACCGACAACTTCCGTGACATCGAGCGGAAACACGGTTACGCGGACTTCAGGGAACGCGGCCGGAACGAGACTAGGAACGATCGCTGCCGGCTCGACGCTCAACCTGACGTCGGGTTCAAAGATTTGCACCAACACCAACCATGTCGGTGAGCACTTCACCGCCACGGTAACCAACGCAATAACGGGCTCCAACGGCGCCGTGATTCCCGCTGGCGCAACAGCCGATGTCGAAGTGACCGATCTTAAGCGCAGCGAGAACGCGAATGACAAGGTCGTGATGGGCTTCCGCGTGAACTCGGTCAGTTTTGGCGGACACAAGTATCCGGTGAGCGCGACGACCAGCTACGCCGAAGTCAACAAAGTGAGGAATGAGCCGAGGAACAAGGACGTTCAGAAGGTCATCGGTGGCGCCGCGATCGGCGCAATTGCCGGCCAGATCCTCGGCCATAGCACCAAGGCCACAGTGATCGGCGCCGCCGTAGGTGGCGCTGCCGGAGCTGGTGCCGCTGCAGCGACCGCGAACTACGAGGGCTGCGTAAACTCAGGCGGAAAGATCACCGCAACGCTCAACTCGGCAACTCAGGTCAACATCTAATCACGAGTTGGCGGTAACGAACTAGAGTCCGGCGCGAGTTCATCGCGCCGGACTTCTTTTTTTCGCGACCAGGCATCGTGGTGCGGGCTTTCTCATAGTCCATTGCGCGTGGTCGGCGAGGCGTGTCCTCTTCGGCCGCTCCTCGCGTACACGCTGCGAGGACACCTCTCGCCTCCTTACTCGAGATCTAGAAGTGCGCACCCACTTTATGTTTCGCGCGTCCAAAAAAACCGGCGCATCCAGGCTTCTCGCGCCGACAAGTCCGTGCCCCTCTTGGAGGGATGCCGACTCCGCTAACGCCGGCGCGAGGCGCTAACGCAGCGATGCGAGAATGGTTGCGCACGGCGCTCGCACGCCACAGAGTCGAAGGATCGCCGCGCTAAAAGCCAACCGCGCCACCATGTGAGCGCGGATCGTCCATCCCTTCGTAACCCCCCTTCACGCGAATGACCGACGCCGCGGCAGCGATCCCGCTGTTTAGCTCATACACATAGTGTCCCATCGCCCGGAGGCGCGCGATCACCGCTGGATCAAATCCGCCCGCCTCGAGCCGGATGGAATCGGGGAGCGCCTGATGGTGCAGCCGGGGAGCGCTCAGAGCATCCGCGAGCGACATTCGGTGGTCTATCACGTTCAGGATGATCTGCGACGTCGCCGAAATGATTCTCGGTCCGCCTCGCGCCCCCGTCACGAGCAACAGACTGCCGCCGGGGTCGAGCACGATCGTCGGAGAGATCGCGCTCAACATCCGCTTGCCTGGCGCGATCGAGTTTGCTTCGCCCTGAATCAGGCCGAACATGTTCGGCGTCCCTGGCTGCGTCGTGAAATCGTCCATCTCATCATTGAGAAAAAAACCTCCTCCGCTCACGTACACGCCCGACCCGTAGAGATCATTGAGCGTACTTGTAGTGGCGACCGCATTGCCTGAGGGATCCACCACGGACCAGTGCGTCGTCTCGTTGCCCTCGCGCATCCGCGATGCAACTCGCGTCGTCGGATCCGCATGGTCTCGCGAGATGGATTTGGCAACGGACCGCGCGTACGATTTGCTGGTCAGGGTCGACAGCGGGACGCCCACGAACGCCGGATCACCGAGCTTGGAATTGCGATCGACGAACGCGCGTTGCGACGCCGACGCGACCGCATGGACTCGCTCAGCCGTCCCGAATGGGGCGGCCGGCCCATACGCTTCGAGAATGTTGAGGGTCTCCGTCACAGTAATTCCACCCGACGAAGACGGCGGCATCGTGATGAGCGAGTATCCGCGGTAGGAGCTGCGGATGGGCTCGCGCCACACCGGGCGATATCGCCCGAGATCCGCCTTGGTGATCAGTCCGCCGTCGCGTCGCATCTCTGCGACGATTGAATCGGCAATGCTTCCTCGATAAAAGACCACCGCGCCGCTGTCGGAAATCAGCCCGATCGTGCGCGCGAGTTGTGGCTGGCGAAGCCGCGATCCGATCTGAGGGGGCACGCCGTCAGGAAAAAACACCGATTTCCCGGCGAAGCCTTCGATACGGTACTTATCGCCGGAGAGTGAGCGGAAAAATGTGCTGTCGACGATGAATCCCTCCGACGCAAGGCGGATCGCCGGCGCGAGCACCTTGGCCACCGGTAGAACGCCGTACCTGCGGTGGGCTTCCAGCATTCCGGCGACTGCGCCGGGCACGCCAGATGCGCGTGGACCAATCACGCTCTCGCCAGTGAGCTTCCCGTTGGCGCCGACGTACATGTCGCGCGTCGCGGCGAGGGGTGCCGTCTCCCGGTAATCGAGCGCGGCCACACGTCCGTCGGCCATCCGGATCACCATGTATCCGCCACCGCCAAGATTCCCTGCCTCAGGAAATGTGACGGCGAGCGCGAATCCGGTAGCGACCGCTGCATCGATCGCGTTGCCGCCTTGCTCCATGATCTCGGCGCCGACTTCCGCCGCGAGTCGATTGTTGCTGGCAACCATTGCGTGAGGCGCAAAGGTCGCGTGCGATGCGGTGCCGTACGCCCAGGTGCGCGGAAAGGTGGCGGGGATCCGCGAAGGGATCGCAGGCCCTTGCGCCAAACGATCGAGCGGAATCGCCGCGCCCAATCCGATGAGCGCAGCCGCCGCCAATCCCGCAACAACGAGTCTGTTTTTCAGGGACGCTCCAGAAGTCCGATCCAGAATTCTATCCGGATCGCAGAGTCCCGTCAGCTACCGGCTAACCGTGTGGGAGCCGAATCCCATGCGCAGCGCAACCCGGAGCGAAGGCATGCTGTTCGTGTTGCTCGTGCCGTTGGCCAGGCCCGTCCGTTCGTGTATGGCGAAAGTGTAGTCCGCAAAAATGAAGTCGAGGCTCATGCGGGTGCTGAATCCGTACCCGAAGCCGTAGGCGAGCGAGAAGAGCGGATCGATGTTCCCCTTGCTCGGCGCGAGCTTCGCACCACCGGCGTCCTCCGTCAAGTTCCTGTACATGGCGACTCCGCCATTGAGCTCAATGACCTGATGGAAGCCCACGCCCGATCCGGAGTGGAACCCCAGGACGAGAGTAGTCATGTCCAGGTGCGCGTTGCAGCTCAAACACCTCGTTCCAGTTTCGCTCGCGGGCAGCGGCTTCGCGAGATCCGCTGAATAGGTGAAGGGAACGCGGGCATAGCTTCCGGCAATCCCGAATGACGCGCCATTGTCCATCGCCTTCTCGAGAGATGCTCGATACTGAATGTTGGTTGCGTTGCCGAAATCCCAGGTGCTCCCGGTCACGCCGTCGTTGACGCCATTGCCTCTGAAGCCGCCAACGCCCGCCGACACCCACCAATCAGGATCATTGGTCGTGTACACCCTGGTAGGCCGCCGTATCTGCGCGTTGACCGATTCAGCAGCGAACATCAACACCAATAACGCCAAGAAAAATCGTCTCATCGTCTTGCTCCAAGTTGTCTTGCGATTCGCTCGATGCGTCGGGTAAGTTAGATCGTGGCTCACCGCTCGGCAGCGCATTGATGTTGGATCCTCGCGAAACGGAGCGCCGCAACCCGCGTACCGCCTCGATCGATCTCGCGTCTCCGCTCGAGATCGTGGACATGATAAACGCGGAAGATCACAGAGTTCCCGACGCTGTCGCAACACAACGCGAGCAGATCGCGCGCGCAATCGAGCTTGCCGAAGCAACGTTTCGCTCCGGAGGACGATTGTTCTACGTTGGAGCCGGTACCTCAGGACGACTGGGAGTCCTCGACGCAAGCGAGTGTCCGCCAACTTTTGGAACGAAGCCGGAAATGGTGCAGGGAATCATCGCTGGGGGGTTACCCGCTCTCACTCGCTCCCAGGAGGGCGCGGAAGACGTCGTCGGGAACGGGGCTCGCGCCATTGATGAGCACGGCGTCGGCGAAAAGGATTTCGTGATCGGGATCGCGGCTTCCGGAACGACGCCATACGTTCGCGCCGCCCTCGAGCGCGCTGCTGAGATCGGCGCGACGACCGGTATTGTCGCCTGCTCGGCGCCGCCGGCGGACCTAGTCGCCAGAGTTGACGTGACCATGTTGCCGATCGTAGGGCCGGAAGCAGTCACGGGCTCGACGCGCATGAAGGCCGGAACCGCGACCAAGCTCGTGCTCAACACCATCACCACCGGTGCGATGATCCGCCTCGGAAAGACCTACGGCAATCTCATGGTCGATCTCCGCGCGACGAATAACAAGCTCATCGATCGGAGCCAGCGGATCGTGATGGAGGTTTGCGGAATCTCGCGCGACGAGGCGAAGAAACTCCTCGAACAGGCTGACAAGAGCGTCAAGACGGCGATCGTCATGCAGAAGAAGGGCGTGTCGCGCGAAGAGGCAAAGCGACTTCTCGCGGACAACGGTGGCGTGATCCGGCGCATCACCAAGGACGAGCCTCCTCCAATCCGCGAGCGCTGAGGTGTCCTCGGGGGTCGTGGTCGGCTTGATGTCGGGCACTTCGCTCGATGGTATCAGCGCAGCAGTAGCGCGGTTCAGCGACGCGACGGATGGGCGCATCGACGTCGAACTGTTGGCCTACACGTCACGCTCGTACTCGACGGCCCAGCGGTCGCGACTGAGCGCCGCCCTCGGCGGTGGGACACCCGCCGAGTACTGTCGACTCAACTTCGATCTCGGCGGATGGCTCGCGGATGCCGCGATAGAAGTGATGGCGGAAGCGGGAATCGCGCGCGATGACATTTCTGCGATCGCTTCGCACGGACAGACCATCTGGCATGAGCCGGGTCACTCCACGTGGCAGACGGGCGAAGCCGCGGTAATCGCCGAGCGCACGGCAATCGATGTCGTCAGCGACTTTCGCGTGCGCGATGTCGCGGCGGGCGGGCAGGGCGCGCCCCTCGTCTCGGTCGCGGACGCGATGCTTTTCGCCTCGGGATCGGAGTGGCGCGGCCTGCAGAATCTCGGCGGAATCGGCAATATCACTGTCGTGCCGCCACACGGCGAGGTCGAGGGCGTCCGCGCGTTCGACACGGGGCCAGGGGTCGTAGTGATCGACGGTGTGACGCGTGCGCTGCGGCCTGACCTCGCGTATGACGTCGATGGAGAGCTCGCCAAAGCCGGCCGCCCCAACATGGCAATCGTGAGGGAGCTGCTGGCAGCGCCGTACTTTGCATCGCCGCCGCCGAAATCGACGGGGCGTGAGCTGTTCAACACCGATTACTTCACCAAGCTCGTTGCCCGTGCTCGCGCAGACGGGGCGACCGACGAGGACATCATCGCGACCGCGGTGCAGCTGACGGCCGAAAGCGTCGGCGAAGCGTATCGCCGGTTCATCGCCGAGCCGATAACCGAGGTTCTCGCTTCCGGCGGCGGCGCAAAAAATCCGACGCTTTTCGCGGCAATAGCGAAGGCGGCGGCGCCGATTCGCGTTCGCCACTTCGACGAAGTCTATTTCGATGGAGAAGCGAAGGAGGCGGTGGCCTTTGCATTGCTTGCATATCTCCACGTGACCAGTCGACCAGGCAACGTCCCGACCGCCACTGGCGCGCGCGGCCAGCGAATTCTGGGGAAGCTCACGCCCGCATGAGTGAGATCGCCGAGCTGTTTTACCCCGCCATCCGCTGGGATGCGACGCACGGCTACGAGAGCCAGCGCGGGGCCATCGACGAGGCGCTCAAGCTCGGCGTCGGTGGGTTCATTCTCTTCGGAGGTCCTTCCGAGCACGTCGCTTCGCTCACAGAGGATCTTCACTCCAGATCGCGGGTCGCGCTCCTGATTGGAGCGGATCTCGAGCGTGGGGCCGGCCAGCAGTTCGCAGGGCAAACCGCGCTTCCTCCTGTGGCTGCGATTGCCTCACTCGAAGATCTGCAATCCATTCGCCGGTCGGCTGCGGTGAGCGCAATCGAGGCGCGGTCACTGGGCATAAACTGGATCTACGCGCCCGATTGCGATATCGACGTCGAGCCGAATAACCCGATCATTGGCACGCGCTCCTTCGGCAGCGATCCCGAGCGTGTCGCCGAATACGCGGCGGCATGGATCGACGCGTGCCAGGCAGAGGGAGTGCTCGCCTGCGCCAAACATTTTCCGGGGCACGGCCGTACGACTGTCGACTCCCACAAGGAAACGCCCCGGGTTGATGCGTCGTCCGAAATACTCCGAGAGACGGATTTCGTCCCGTTCCGCCGCGCGATCGAGCGCGGGGTCGCATCAATCATGTCGGCGCACGTAGCGTTTCCTGCGCTCGATCCGACCGGCGCACCGGCCACCCTCTCACGGGCCATTCTGACCGACCTCCTTCGCGAGGAGATGGGGTTCGCCGGTCTCGTCGTCACCGACGCGCTGATAATGGAGGGTGTCCTGATTGGAGGAGAAGCGGAGGCAGTCGTGCGTGCGTTGTACGCCGGATGTGATTGCCTTCTCTATCCCACGAACCTCGCCGACTCGGTCAGAGTGGTGCAAAGGGCGATTGACGACAAGCGTCTCGACGCCAACAGCGTCCATCATTCGCTCGAGCGCCGTCGCAGATGGGCGCGCTGGGCGGCGCTATCGAAAGAAACAAATCGCCCCACGCGCGACGAAAGCGGATGGTCGAGTCAGATCGCCGAGCGTGTCGTCCACATGGTGCGAGAGAGGCTGCCACAGCTTCCGCAACCGTGGCATCTCACGATCGTTGACGACGATATTGGTGGTCCTTATCCGGCGCCGTCGCGGGACCCGCTGATATCCTCGCTTCGCGCTGGTGGAATCGATCTCGTGCTCGATGCGGACGCCCCCATCGACGGATTAGGATCGACCGTCGTCGCGCTCTTCGGCGACATCCGTGCGTGGAAAGGCCGGCCGGGATATTCCGCCAGTGCAAAGGATGCTGTGCGGCAGGCACTGACGCGAGCGTCGCGGCACGACCGGCTGATAGTGGAGTTCAGCCATCCACGGCTAGCCGACGAGCTCGATGTCGATGCGCCCATCCTTTGCGCATGGGGCGGGGAAGCAGTGATGCAGCGTGCTGCTGCACGTGTGCTGCTCCGCGAAGCCGCAGCGCCTCGCGTCGAACGGAGTATCGGCACCGCACGATAGTCGCTTCAACCTGGGGAGTCCGATGAGCGAGGGCACCGTCAAAAGTTCGCCTATCCGCATTTTCGGTCAGCCGAAGATGGCAACGCTTCTGGTGCTGGGGTTTTCCTCGGGGTTGCCGTTCTACCTGACGAGCAAGACGCTTCAGGCGTGGATGACCACTGCGAAAGTCGACCTTGCCACCATTGGGTTCTTCAGCCTTGTCACGCTGCCGTACTCGCTCAAGTTTGTCTGGGCGCCCGTGATGGATCGCTACGTCCCGCCCTTCCTCGGACGTCGCCGCGGCTGGGTGCTCATCACCCAGGTTCTTCTTCTCGTCGCGATCGCAGCGATGTCGCTCCACGACCCGCGACTGGGACTGAG
Organism: uncultured Gemmatimonadaceae bacterium; assembly: GCA_955652635.1. GTDB lineage: Bacteria > Gemmatimonadota > Gemmatimonadetes > Gemmatimonadales > Gemmatimonadaceae > UBA4720. The sequence continues at coordinate 6,082 of CATPBN010000001.1, read as the reverse complement.
GATGCTGGCGATCAACGCGATAGCGATTGCTTTCTTCAGCGCATCACAGGACATATCGCTCGACGCGTATCGCACCGATGTATTGGAGAATCGGGAGATGGGTGCCGGCGCAGCGGTGTTTGTCATGGGTTACCGCATCGCCATGATCACGACCGGCGCGCTGGCGTTCTTCCTCGCGGATCGAATTCCATGGCCGACGGTGTATCTCGTTCTCTCACTGCTGCTGCTCATCGGCATCGCGGCCACTTTCCTGGCGAGCGAGCCGGTCTTGAGCGACGCACCACCCAAGACTCTCGTGGAAGCCGTCGTGCTCCCCTTCGCCGATTTCTTTCAGCGTGTGGGGACACTGCGAGCGCTGCTGGTTCTGCTCTTCATCGTCGTGTACAAATACTCCGACAGCCTGGCGGGGAGCATGACGACTCCCTTTTTGCTGCAGACGGGTTTTTCACAGAGCGAAGTGGGCGCCGTGTTCCTGGGGGTTGGGGTCGTCGCCACGATTCTGGGAGTTGTCGTCGGCGGGGCAGCGATCGGGAAGTGGGGGATCAACCGCTCGCTCTGGATCTTCGTCGTCTTTCAAGGCTTGAGCAACCTTACCTATTACGGATTGTCTCTCGCGGGAAAGAGTCACGGCTTAATGGTGGCTGCGATCATAACGGAGAACTTCGGATTGGGTCTCGTCACAGCTGGAATGACCGCCTACCTGATGAGCATGTGCAACAAGCGCTTCACCGCTACCCAGTTCGCGCTCCTCTCGAGCCTTATGGCCGCTAGCAGAGATATACTCGTTGCGCCCGCGGGAAAAATTGCAGAGTCACTCGGTTGGCCGTCATTCTTTTTGATCACGGTGACCATGGCGCTGCCACCGCTCCTGCTGCTCCCGTTAATCGCGCCCTGGTCGCGCGACGTCCCTATCGGCGCAGCACCCCATACGGGCGAGACTGTGCCGGCTAAAGTGGCTCAGACCCCGGCTGCAGCTCGAACCTGATCCGCTTCGGCCCGCAGGCGTGCCGTGATTACTGTAACGTTGTCGGGCGCTCCGGTGTGCATCGCCTCCTCTATCAGCGCCTCGCAGATCTCTTCCGGCCGTCCCGCCCCGCGCGTGATTCGCGCGATGTCTTCAGAAGAGACCTGATTCGAAAGCCCGTCGCTGCAGAGTATCAGGAAATCGTCGTTCTCCAGCTTGGACCTGTATAGGTCGGTTACGACCTTTTCCTCCGGCCCCAACGCCTGGAGGATGATGTTGCGGTGCTCGCTCTGTGCCGCTTCCTTCTGCGTCATTCGGCCCGCGTCGATCAGACGCTGCACGAAAGACTGATCCTTGGTGAGTTGCTTTGCCGCGCCTTTCCGCACCAGATATGCTCTGCTGTCGCCAACCTGAGCGATGAATGCCTCGCCGTCGAGCACGAGAGCAAGCGTTGTCGTCGTGCCCATCCCGTGATGCTCGGGCGATGAATTGGCCTTTTGGTAGATCGCCTTGTTGGCCACTTCGATACCCCGCTTGAGCGCTCCCTCTATCGACTCCGGGGTCCGCTTCGGCACCTTGTGCCACCATCGGTGCATCTCGCTCAGTATCGTCTCGGTCGCGATCGAGCTCGCCAGGGCCCCGGATGCGGCACCACCCACGCCATCAGCAACGATGAGAATGAACGGAGCGGTATGGACTGAAACGGTCGTCGGCGCGCTCATCGTCGCGATGTCGCCCGTCTCCAGATTCGCAATCATAAAGGAGTCCTGATTGTCGTGCCTGATCAGCCCGACATTAGAACTCCCGAAAATTTCTGCAAGCAATTTTGGCTCGAAAGAGCGTTGTCTTATAGGCACGGGAGTCGCGTTCGCTCCCGCGCTGCGAAAGATAGAAGCAAATCAGGAAAGGCACTACCCATGCGTACAGGAAAGGCGCGCATTGGATAGACTGGTCGCGTAATCAACGTGCAACCTACATTCTGACGATGAAAGCTATGGTTATCAGGGTTTGTGCCTGTTGCCTTGTGTTCCTGAGCGCGTCCTGCGCCACTGCGACGGGCCGACCTGCTCCGCCTGCTGTACCCGTTCCGCCTCTCGTGCCGGCGCCGTTGCCGGTAGCGCACCCGAAGCTTCCGCCCGTGCCCGCAGTGCGCGGCCCCGTGCAGATAAGCGTCGTGTATCCGAAGCCGGAGCAGCTTCTCACAGTTCGAGATTCGAATTTCATCTTCGGCAGCGTAGGCACCGGCGACGCCGCCCTTCGGATCAACGGAGTGCCCGTTCCAGTCTGGCCGAATGGCGCATTCATGGGATGGCTGCCAGTGCCGCCCGATAGCGCGCCGCGATACAACCTGATTGCTGGCAACGCGACAGTGACCACTCGACTGGTATTGCCGATCAGGATCCCGCCCGCTCCTGACACCACGACTCGCAACAAACTCGTCGGCGATACTCTGAAGCCGCTTCCGTCGCCCGACACGCTCACGCCCATTCCCGGAAATGTCTACGTCGCACTCGGCGCTCCAGGCTCGACTGTAGACGACACTGATCGCGTTACGATCGCGCGCCCCGCGCCGGGAAATGGTCAGGAGTACAAGTGGTTTCTCTTTCCCGGCACGATTGTAAGAGTCACGGGCTCGCAGAAAGCGAGTGGCGATGAATTCGTGCGCATCGAGCTCGATTCGGGGCAGGTGGCGTGGGTGCTGAGAACCGAGCTCGAGGCGCACAACATTTCCGCAGACTCGCTTCACAGAATTATCGGTGACACGACAGCGCCCGTCCGGCGCGTGGGCGACGTACGCATTCGACCGGGCCCCGACTGGATCGATATCGTCATCCCGATCACGGGTCCACCGCCGCCCTACATTGTGGAGGAAGGGGATCGCGTGATCACACTGCTGCTTTACGGAGTGAGCGGAGCGCCAGTAGTGTCGACGATGCCCGAGCCGCCCGACGCATATCTCAATAGCGTCAGCTCCCCAACGCCGGAGCCGACAAGGGTTCGCTATTCAATCAATCTGAATCGCGCGCCCTATGGATACCTCGCTCTTTGGCAGAAAGACACGCTCACCTTCAGGGTGCGGCGGCCCCCGAGGATCGTTGATCGCGCAAACCCACTTCGCGGTCTCACCATCACCGTCGATCCCGGCCATCCTCCCGCGGGTGCGACCGGACCCACCAATCTCTACGAGGGGGATGCAGTGCTTCAGGTGGGTTTCAGGCTTCGGGACCTTCTTACCCAGGCCGGCGCCAACGTGGTGATGACGCGCACGACCGCGGATCCGGTGGAGCTCGGGCTCCGCCCCATCATCAGCCGGCGCGCCAACGCGCACGCGTTCGTCTCGATCCACCTCAACGCGTTCCCGGACGGTGTGAATCCATTCGTGAACAATGGATCATTGACGCTATACTTCTGGCCGCAGTCGATTCCACTCGGCGTCGCAACCCAGGCGGCGCTGCTCGCCGAGCTGGGACTCCGTGACAATGGAACGAAGTACCAGAACATCGCGGTCGCTCGTGGAACATGGATGCCATCGGTCCTCACGGAAGGAGCGTTCGTGATAATGCCAGACCAGGAAGCGGCGATGAGGTCCCCGGCGATTCAGGAGGCATACGCCACCGCGATCCTTCGCGGGCTTCAGAGCTACTTCGCCTCGCTGGCCCAAACTCCGTGAGGGGAGCCTCGCTCGTCGCCGCGATCCTCCTTTGCGCGGCGCGGGCAACCAGCGCGCAGCTTCCGCCCAACGAAGACTGGCGTACGCTCCACACGCCACATTTTCGGATTCACTTCACGCCTCCTCTCGAAGAGGAGGCACGCAGGGCCGCGGTGAACGCAGAGCGTGCGTACGCGGAGCTCTCCACGGAGCTCGTCCCCCCGCGAGGCACGATCGACCTGGTGGTATCGGACAACGTCGACTACGTGAACGGATACGCGACGCCGTTTCCTTCGAATCGAATCGTGCTGTTCGCGCATCCGCCCACCGACGCGTCGGGCTTGCGCAACTACGCGGACTGGAACGCGCTCGTCGTCACTCACGAGCTCACTCACATCTTTCATCTGGACCGGTCGCGCGGTTTCTGGCGCGTGGCTCAGGCGATCTTTGGAAGGAATCCGCTCCTCTTTCCGAACCTGTATGAGCCACGGTGGGTGCTCGAGGGACTGGCGGTCTACTACGAGTCCAGACTAACGGGGGTCGGCCGCCTGGAGAGCTCGGAGCATTCGATGATCGCGCGCGCGGCCGCGCTCGCCAATCGGATCCCCACCCTCCAGGAGCTTTCGCCCGGGACGTCGCGCTTCCCGGGCGGAGAGGTTGTGTACGTGTACGGGTCTCTCCTGTTCGACTACCTCTCGCGCACGCGCGGTCCTGGAAGCATCAGAGATTTCGTGGAACGCGGAGCGAAGACGCTGGTCCCGTTCTTTCTTACCGCGACTTCGCGCGGCGCGTTCGGCGAATCGTTTCAGACGGCGTGGGAACAGTGGCGCGACTCGCTGGTTCGGGAGATGAAAACGCCCCATCAGATGATGCCCGCCTGGCAGCAGGTTACGCGCGAAGGGCGCGTCGCGCTTTTCCCGAGATGGCTCGGCGATACGGCGCTTCTCTATTCAGGTGACAAGGGTCGAGAGATGCCGGCGGCCTACGAGGTTTCTCTGAATGGACGAGAAAAAAACCTCGGTCGCAGAAATGGGGTGAGCCCCAACGTGCGGCTTGCGGATGGAAGCATCCTGTTCTCGCAGTCCGATTACCTCGATCCGTACCATATCCGCCAGGATCTCTACGTGCAGCGTGGCGATGAACAAATCCGGCTGACGCGCGGAGCAAGGCTCTCTTCTGTGGATGTCAGAGCAGACGGCGAGGTTGTCGCGGTGCAGGATGCACCAGCGACGACGAGGCTGGTGAGGATTTCTTTCCGCGGTGGAGCAATCACACCCATCACGTCGGCGACGATTGACACGCAATGGATGGATCCGCGTTGGTCCCCGCAGGGATCGCGAATCGTTGCCGTGGAGCAATCCCGCGGCACCTCGCAGATCGTGGTGCTAGACGAGAATGGGGGACAGTTGATGTCGTTCGGTGCGTCTCGCTCGATCAACTCCCAACCGAGCTGGTCGCCAGACGGAGCGCGCATCTATTTCTCGTCGGAGCGCAATGGGATGCCCCAGATTTACGTCGCGGACATTGGCGCAGCGCCAATTCGGCCGGCGCGTCTCACGGATGCGGCGACCGGAATCTTCTCGCCGGAGGTGTCCCCCGATAAAACCAGGCTCGCGACAGTCCTCTATCTCGCCGATGGTGATCACATCGGCGTCGCACCGATTCCACCGCCCGTCAGCTACTCCGATATCGACAGCTCGCAAGCAGGATCTCGGGCAGGATGCACGAATTGCCTTTCGATCGTGCCAGGACTTCCGCCGTTGGGAGTCTCGGACACTTCGAGTGCAACCAGATATTCGCCATGGCTCTCGCTGCTGCCTCGGTACTGGCTTCCTGTCTTCGGCAGCACGACGACCGATGGAAGCTTCCTCGGTGCGGCGACCAGCGGATACGACGTCATCGGCCGCCACAATTACGCGATCGAGGTTGCTCGCAACACTCGCTTTCATGAGAATTCCGCGTGGCTGTGGTACCGCTACGCCGGACTAGGTCTGCCGCTTCTCGATTTCTTCGCGACGCAGGATTTTTCTCACGACGCACTCTACACTGGAACGCCTGGAAACTTTTCCAAGGTCGGAAACCTCAGTGAACAGGATCGCATTGTCTCTCTGCAGGCGACATTGATCCGCCCGCGATTCCGCACGTATTCGCTAGCGTCCATAGGCGGCGAGATCGAGAATTTCTCGTACTCGACCACACCCGACACGCTGCTGCGGTATCTCTCGTCGTTCTACACCACGTCGCCGACCTTTCCGGCAATCGTCGCCTCGCTGGGTTGGTCGAATACGCAAAGGCCCGAGCTGAGCATCTCGTCAGAGGATGGAGTCAGCGCAAACGTGCACGGACGTCAGCGTTGGCAGCGCGGCACATCGGGAAGCTCCACGCGCAGCGTGGTCGGCATAAGTTCGCTGTACAAGTCGCTGGAGCTCCCGGGTTTCGCGCATCACGTTCTGGCTCTTCGCGGGGCG